>JAQVEY010000010.1:13192-16714 GCA_028697515.1 Bacteroidales bacterium
TTTTTATTTGAATTAATATTTTTTGTTCACTAAACAGCATATTTATTATAGATTCAAAATTTTCGTAGTCCCCAATTTCAAAGGCAGTTTTTCCTGAGATTAAATCCACGGCTTCTTTAAATTTTTTGTAGTTCGGCCCGAAAATTACAGGAATATTATAAACTATAGGTTCTAAAACATTATGAATTCCTTTTCCAAACCCTCCTCCAACATAAGCTACTTTAGCATATCTGTAGATTTTTGATAGTACTCCTATGGATTTTGCGTTAATTACTCTTGTGTTTTAATATAACAGCTTTTTTTAATTCTCTTTTATTTGATTATACAAATGTTTGTTAAATTATATAAGTCTAAATTTTATTAACTTTCTTACTTGATTAAGAAAGTTACAAAGAAATCAAGACAAAACGATTCTACCCAACCTACCTCGAGCAAAACAATAGAATTGTAAGTCGACCTAGTCTAAAACAAATGCCAATGCCCACAGCCCACTGAAATATTTGTTTTAGAAACGATATATCGGCTCGACACAATTCTAATCATTTTGCTCTCACCGCTTGTCCTTCCCGCCGTTTTGCCATGGCCAGCACGCGGAGCTTCGAATACTGTATGAGATATTATTCGTCTATTTATCGTTCCACTCGTTCTAATTAAATATTGTTAAATTTAATAATGCGTACTTAATATTTTGTGCATACCAACCTGAAAATAGTAAGAAATTTTATTCTTAAGAAATTAACAATTTAGTAACACTAATTAGGGTAATTGTGTTTAATTTTTGACAAGAATCTGCATTTTTTCATCAATTTTTGATGTAGCACCGAAAGATTTTTGAATATATACTTCAGTTTGATTTTTTATTTGAATTAATATTTTTTGTTCACTAAACAGCATATTTATTATAGATTCAAAATTTTCGTAGTCCCCAATTTCAAAGGCAGTTTTTCCTGAGATTAAATCCACGGCTTCTTTAAATTTTTTATAGTTCGGCCCGAAAATTACTGGAATATTATAAACAATAGGTTCCAAAACATTGTGAATTCCTTTTCCAAACCCTCCCCCGACATAAGCTACTTTTGCATAACGATAAAGTTTTGATAATAACCCTATTGAGTCAACTATAATTACTCTAACTGAATTATCAAGGGTTTCAAGATTTGATAATCTTACAGATTTTACTTTCAGAAGTTTTTCAATTTTCTCGAGATGTTGTTCATTAATTTCATGCGGAGCAATTATAAGTTTATATTTTTCGGAAAACTCATTTATAAACCTGCACAAAATTATTTCATCTTCTTCCCAGGTGCTTCCGCAAACAATAATATTGTTATTTTCAGAAAACTGTTCTAACAGTGGATTAACATAATTTTCCTCGGCAATGCTCATAACTCTATCCATTCGGGTATCACCACAGACACTGTAATCTAAGAATCCAAAGTTTTTCAATAATTCAGCCGACTTGTTATCTTGCAAAAACAGATGAGAAAAGAAACTCAAAGCTTTTCTATAAGATTTGCCATACCACTTAAAAAATATTTGGTTTTTGCGAAATATTCCCGAAATAAGAAAAACCGGTATGTTTCTTATGGATAGCTCTTTTAGAAAATAATACCAGATTTCATATTTTACAAAAACTGCATATTTTGGCTTGACAATATCAATAAAATCTTTTGCGTTTGCTTTTGAATCGAATGGCAAATAGCAAACAATGTCTGCAAATTGGTAGTTTTTTCTGATTTCATATCCGCTAGGGCTGAAAAATGTCAGTAAAATACTCGCTCCGGCATTTTCGCTTTTAATTTTTTCGATTAATGGTCTGCCCTGTTCAAATTCTCCAAGCGAGGCACAATGTATCCAAACATAGCTTTTGTTTTTATCTATTTTTGATTTAAGTTCATTGCGCCAATTTACTCGCCCCGAAATCATCAATTTTGCTTTAGGGTTAAAAAAAGCAGCTATTCTGACTGAGAAAAAATAAAAACCTGTAATGATACTATAGAGCAACATCCTAGTAATAATAATATTTATTCGGGGCTTTTTTATAAAGTGGTAATATCCAACCAATTCTGAAACCACTCAAATAATCTTTTCTTTCAGTATCGTCACTTTGCATAGTATCAAAATTATAATCGCGGCGACATTGTGTCCAAGCCTGATAAAATTCAAATCCGAAGTAAAAATTGATTAATCCTTTATTGTCTAAATATTGATAACCTATAAATTCTCTCAATGACAATCCGTTAGAAAGCCTGTCGTAACCTTTTTTGTAATCGCCGAGAATAGGTGGAGTATTATTGTCTTTGTTTTCAATTCTGATATGATGCTGAAGCAATCCGGCACCAACATTAACTATTATGCCTGAATTTTTATTCGGACCCCATACGGGTATCAGTTTACCAATCTTTGCACCGGCATAAAAGCCTCTTTCAGACAATAAAAATGTACCGTATTCTCCGTATTCGTTAATAATATTGCCCGATTCGGTCATCAAACCAGTCAAAATACTTGTGCTATCTTTAATATTGCCTCCGAAAAGATAATTGAATTCAGCTCCAATCGTCCAACCCGATTTTAACTGATAATCAAGCCCAAATCCTATTGTTGAAGAAAGTCCAAATCTGTCTGCCATATCACCGAAAGGCATTTGGAATGAATAATTTACTTCACACTTCAACATATTAATAGAGCTGTCCTTAATTTGTGCGTTTGTAATACTGACAATCGTCAACAAAAACAAAACTATTAAATAAGCTTTTTTCATATCACAAAACTAATAAAATACTTAATACAATTACAAACCGAAAAACTTTTGAAAAATTGTATGAGGGATAAACAAATAATTATATAACATTTTTGATTTTTATAAATTATATTTGTGCAACAATTAAATAAAAATATATGAGTGACGACAATAAAATAATTTTTTCGATGGTAAATGTGGGGAAGAAAATTCCACCGCAGAAACAAATTCTTAAAAATATTTATTTATCCTTTTTTTATGGTGCTAAGATTGGCATTATAGGTCTGAATGGATCGGGAAAATCAACATTGTTAAAAATTATAGCCGGTTTAGATAAGGGTTTTGAAGGAGAGGTGGTTTTTTCTCCCGGATATAGCGTTGGCTATCTGCCGCAGGAACCCGAGCTGGACGATTCTAAAACTGTTAAAGAAATTGTGGAAGAAGGTGTGCATGAGATTATTTCACTTGTAAAAGAATACGAAGCTGTAAATGCCAAATTTGCCGAACCAATGAGCGATGATGAAATGACAGCTCTGATAGAAAGACAGGGTGAATTAACCGAACTTCTTGATAATCAGGGTGCTTGGGATATTGACAGCAAACTCGAACGAGCTATGGATGCTTTACGTTGTCCGGAGGGAAGTGAGTCTGTAAAACATTTGTCGGGAGGCGAAAGAAGGAGAGTTGCACTATGCAGATTACTCTTAAGTGAACCTGATATTTTATTACTTGATGAGCCGACCAATCATCTCGATGCCGAATCTATTCAGTGGCTTGAACAA
>JAQVEY010000304.1 GCA_028697515.1 Bacteroidales bacterium
TTTTGACTTTGTCTGTATTTCCTGAAAATCAACAATCCGTAACCCCAGTCAAGCAATAAATATCCAATTAAAATAAAAGGGATACTAAGTAACTGACCCATTCTTATTGCATCTGTCCATCCATCAAATTCGACTTGATCAACTTTTGTAAACTCAATAATATATCTAAATACAAACAAAACGGTAACAAACCAACCAAGAAAAGTCCCTGGTTGCCATTTTGAAATATATTTTTTATAGATAAGAAAGAATGCAATGAACATAATAAAATAAAAAATAGCTTCGTATAACTGCGTGGGATGTCTTGCTACCCAATAATCGGCAAGACAATTGAGGTCTGTTACCTGACAATTCCCTCCTGATGCATTTATTGCGGGAAGTAAATCTTCGTGATTTCTCAAAAATTTAAACGCAAGTGAAAATTTAGTCGGCACACCCAATATTTCAGAATTCATTAAATTTCCCAGACGCACCATTCCTCCAGCGAGAGGAACAATTAACACTATTCTGTCTAATAAACCAAGATATGATATCTTTTTCCTATAGGCGAAGATTCCAACTGCAATCAAAATACCTGCTGCCCCTCCATGACTTGCAAGTCCTCCTTCCCATACATATAAAATTTCGAGAGGATTTGAAAAATAATATGCTGGATTATAAAAAAAACAATGTCCTAACCTTAAACCTACAACAACACCAACAATAACATAAATTGCAAGTTTGTCAATAATTTCTTGTTTATTGCCTTCTTTTTTCATTACCCTTGAAAGAATTAGGTATCCCATTAAGAAACCGAAAGCCAGTAGAAATCCGTACCATCTGATGCCTCTTTCGCCAATATAAAACATAACTGGATCAGGATTCCAAATAATGTATAATAAGTCCATAAGAATTAATTTTAAGCAAATTTAAAAAAAATGTAATGCTGAGGACTATATTAAGATATTTTCTTTTGCATAAAAACAAAAAACCGGACAAATTTTAAAATCATCCGGCATTGTATTAAAACACTTTAGTAATTTTTACATCATTGACTTTATTGAATCAGCAAGACGTTTAACGCCCTCTTTGATTTGCTCATGTGTTGGGAATGAAAAGTTAAGCCTCATCGTATTTGTACCACTTCCATCACAATGGAAGACCTGACCAATGACAAATGCTACTTTATTTTTTATCGCAATATGGAATAAATCTTCAGCATTCATGTGTTCGGGCAAATTTAAGAACAAAAATAATCCACCTTCAGGCTCCGTCCATGTAATTCCCTCAGGCATATTTTCTCTAAAACACTGTAGCATTAAGTCTCTTTTTACTCGATACATGTCAATTGTTTTGGAGAGATTTTTATTTAGCAAACCTTTCAGCATATATCTTGCAACAGCCATTTGTAAGATTGCAGGAGTACAAAGGTCTGTGGCTTGTTTAGCAGTAACAAATTTATCTATTATTTCCTTATCTGCAATTACCCAACCCATTCTAAACCCAGGAGCCAGAATTTTAGAAAATGTTCCTAAAACTATTACATTTCCAGTTTTATCAAGCTGATATAACATTTTCTGCTCTTTTCCGTCAAATCTCAATTCACGATAAGGACTGTCTTCTATTACAAGTAAATCATATTTTTCAGCAATTTTTAATAATTCTATTCTTCTGCTTTCGGGATATGTAATACCTGCTGGATTTTGGAAATCGGGAATTAAATAAATAAATTTCGGAAGTTTATTTATTGAGGATAATTCCTGCAGCTTATTTTCCAGTGCAACCGGATCCATTCCATCTTTATCAAATTTTATCCCGACCATCTTGCCTCCGTATGACCTAAATGCTGACAATCCACCAAGATAAGAAGGCAATCCAACAATTACATTATCTCCTGGATTTAAAAATATCTTTCCGATAAGGTCTAATCCTTGTTGTGATGCTGTGGTTATAACAATATTATCAATACTAATATCAACACCTTGGGATTTATAGTGCTTAACCAATTCTTCGCGAAGACCGTTAAAACCTTCTGTTGTACCATATTGCAAAGCCTTTGTACCAACCTCATCAAGTATTTCGTTCATACAAATTTTAATATCTTGCACAGGGAATGAAGCTTCGGCGGGCAATCCACCTGCAAATGAAATAATCTCTGGATTTTGGGTTAATTTCAAGATTTCTCTGATTGCAGATTTCTTAGCTCCTGACATATTTACTGATAACCTTTTTTCTAATTTTTCGGACATAATAATTAGTTTTTGTTCATTCCAAAAGTAAAAAAAATATCTGTTAATT
Source organism: Bacteroidales bacterium (assembly GCA_028697515.1). Taxonomy (GTDB): domain Bacteria; phylum Bacteroidota; class Bacteroidia; order Bacteroidales; family ML635J-15; genus Bact-19. Next base: position 2,278 of record JAQVEY010000304.1, read on the forward strand.
GTATTTTGATTTATGTGTTTTACAAAAGGTTTCTGAAAATATTCAAAAACAGTCTATTTTATTAAACTATTTCTGAATAAAAGCTTTTCGATTTAATATTGATTGTCCTAGAGTAATCTCATCAGTATATTGCAACTCATCACCAATTGCTACTCCACGAGCCAGAGTAGTAATTTCAATATCTTTATCTGTAATTTTTCTACTGATATAATAATTTGTTGTATCTCCTTCCATTGTCGTGGGCAGAGCAAGAATAATTTCTGAAATACCTCCAACATTTATTCTTTCAATGAGAGAATTTATGTTCAAATCAGCAGGACTTACACCTTCCATAGGTGAAATTATTCCTCCTAAAATATGATATAAGCCTTTATATTGAGCTGTTGATTCGATTGCCATCACATCGTGTATTGCTTCTACAACGCAGATTTTTGATCTATCGCGGTTATTATCTCTACAAATTACACATGTATCCTCATCAGAAATATTATTACAAATACTACAAAATTTAGTGTCCTTTTTTAAACTTAGTATAGCCGAAGCAAATATTTCAACTTCGTGTTCCGGCCTTCTCAAAAGATGTAACGCAAATCTTAAAGCTGTTTTTTTTCCAATTCCCGGCAAGGAAGCAAATTGCATTATTGCATCTTCAAGATATTTTCCCGATTTCCCTTCAAAATTCATTTATAAATAATGTTTTATGTTTATCTGATTATTGATAATCTTTAGAACTCATACTCATCAAAAAAACCTGCACCAGTATCAGTTAAAACAGAAAGTTTTAATTTATGTTTATGTGCATTCTCGAACCATACTACTCTGACCTGATTATCTTTTGTTCCAGTAATCATTCCGCCTTCTACATCCCAAAAGATTTTCACATAATCTGAAAATCCTGTTTCATATAAAGGCATTGCTCTATTATACAAGGTTTGCGGCACAGATTTAATTTTATATTTTTCAGGAAAAATCTCTTCGAATAAAAAATCTCTGCTCTTGTAACAAATGAATTTAAAATTTTCATTCAGATGGTTATCTTCATCTACATTGAGGCTATGACCGGCGTTTTCGAAAATATGCAATTCTTCGCGTCTTCCAAGTTCTTTAAGTTTTATGTGTATTGGCAAAGAACCATACATTTTAAAAAGTACAAGAGTATTAATTCGTGACTTCATATCCTGAAAAGGAAAATCATAATCTATGGGAACAACTTTGTCTGCATCACCGTGAAATGAAATTACAGAGGTTTCAGAATTTTTAAGTAATTCAAGATCATTAACAGCTCCCCACATATTTATAACAGCTTTTATTTTGAAATCAGCTTTTATTGTGTTTGTCGATGATTCTACATTGCCTAAGTCGTCATGTAACAAAGATTTATATGTGCTTTCGGGACGATTTTTATTTTTCATAAAAGCAAGATTTAGTGATGTCACATCCCCGGCACTGCTTCCGCCTGCAAATAAATAATCTGTATCAATTCCATAAACATCTGCATTTTTGACAATATATTTCATTGCGGCATGAATATCCTGCAAAGCTCTATAT
>JAQVEY010000305.1 GCA_028697515.1 Bacteroidales bacterium
TTTGGTGATGGCGCTACAAGCACACAAGAAAACCCATCACATACTTACACTAATCAAGGGATATATGATGTAACACTAAGAATTAATACTCCCGAAAATGAGTTCTATGAGACAAAAAATGCTTTAATTACGGTACTAACCGAGTGTTCGGGCGAACTGTACGCATCTTATAATATTATTACAGATAAAAAAGTGAATTTTTACGTTTCATATACAGGAGCATACGAGCCTTTAGTTAACGAGTATCGTTTTACAATTTACTTTGGCGATGGTACTTACCAATCGGAGCAAGGAATATTAAATATGGAGAATTTTGAAAAAACATATTCCGATTTTGGAGATTATTATCCTGTTGCGGTTGTTGAAACTATAGACCAGTTTGGCGAAACTATATGCCTAAAAGAATATGAAATGGGTTTATTACAGATTAGTAACCCATTTCCATGTAGCGATTTTGAGGTGGACTTTACTATTTCGCCTCCTATTGCTTATAATGGAATATACGGAAATTCAGATGTTACAGTTAATTTTTATAATACAACTACTGGTGCAAGTAATAATTGTACTTGGCGTTGGGATTTTCTATCAGATATTGAAAATGGTTTTGAGCCAGTTGGAGGTATTAGTACAGAATTAATAAGTTCAGGAAATGGAAATCCTCAACCAAAGCAGTATAATCATGAAGGTTTTTATCCGGTATGGCTGACTGCAACTGATTGGAATACAAGCTGTTCTGAAAGTGTATCAAAACTCGTTACTGTTGCTAATCCAATAAGATGTGTTAATAGCTTAAAAATTTATTCCGATGGTTCAGATCAATTATGGAATTCAAATAGATTAGTAATTCCATGGCAACAAGATGGGAATAGTTGTAATATAAGTTTGTATAATAATTATAATTATTATAGTTGTTTAGGCTGTGGATGTGATTATAATTGTGGCGATAAAAAACAAGTGAACAGATGGTATATTAATGAAGAAAAAGTCGTTGATAGAGTAATTGATGATTCCAAAATTTACTGGGGAGGAATTGTACAAACTTCAATCCAAATTGAATCTTCACACTTCTTGATTCCTTATAGAAATCGTATTAGTTGCGTTATTGAAGGATTGCAAGATGCAGTGAATAATACAGTTTCTTGTTATGACTCTACATCAATAGAAGTCCTCGCAGTTAATTGTGATGGTTTCATGAATTCGTCGGCATTTAATTATGCATATACTTCTTTAATTAGTTTTTTTATACCTAGTTTTACCTTAAACGGATATGCCATTCAAAAACAGGATGCAATTGAGTTCTATTCTGGAAAAATGAATTTGTCAGAATCTGTAAATCCAATAATAAATAGTCAAGATGTTACTTTATATGCGTGTAATGGCATTTATTTGATGGATGGCTTTAAGACAGGAGATAAAAGCTTTGTTGCTAAAGGTTCTGATGGTATCGAAGGTTGCACTCCATTCTCTGATAACTATTCTATCCAAATTGTTGATAGCTTATCTGAGTTTAATACAAAAAATGTTTCTGTGTCAGTTATTCCCAATCCGGTTAGTAAAATATTTAAAGTTTTGGTAAATCATATTTATTGTGAGGACTTCATAATAGAACTGTTTGATACAAATGGAAGGATATTAAAAAAACTTGAATTTTCTGATATGGATCCAAATTATTATGAGATTTTAATCACTGATCTTGAAGTTAAACCTGGTACATATTATTGTCGTTATATAAGCGGTAAGTCAATAGAATCATGTAAATTTATTAAACAACATAAATATGAAGAATAAAATAAATTTATTAATAATTATTTTTATAACAATTAGTTTTACTAGCTTTTCCCAATTCTCAATTGATGTTTATTCCGGTTATAATTATTCAAATACAGATTATATAATGCCCGATAAATTTGATTATTCTGACGATAAAACTTATTATAGCGATACCCCATACGACACAATTTATTCTTTTTACTATCCTGATTCAATTCTTGGAATTAGATATATAATCCGTGAGCATTACTCTGATACAGCAAGTACAAAACACAATTTTGCTAAGGACTATTTATATGGGGCTAATATCTCATATTCTTATGCAAAATTCTTTAGAACAGGTGTGTCTTTTGAAAGTTACGGTTCAAGTTTTAATAACCCTGATTTTACCGTTACTATTACTGAACAAAGATATGGTAATGATGACGAATTGTTTTATTATGATGGCATAATATGTAATTTTAATTATAAAGTGTCATCTATTATTTTGACTCAGTCTTTTTTATTAAAATACAATAAAATTTCGTTTAACATAAATGCAGGATTTATTTGTAATTATTCTTTATTTGAATATGATTACGAAGATAGAATTATTAGTTATTATAATGCTATACATTCACCTCGTGAGTATGATAAAACATATAATGTCTCAAAATCGTATAGCGGTTTTTCACCGGGTTTTCGTACTTCGATGGGACTTTCGTTTGATATGTTTAAAAATGTTTCTGTTTTTGGAACCTTTGGTTATACTTTTTTAAATCTCAAATTTCAGAAAGGAATACTTCTCGTTGACGACTATCTAACTTATGATTATTCAGACGTTATTGAGGGTTATCAAGTGCCTGTCTTACCCCAACCAATTGAGAAATCTAATATTCCCTTCGGTAAAATTGATTATAGCTCATGGAATTTTAGAATAGGTTTAAGATATACATTTGGGAAAAAGGAGAAGTCTGAAGAATAACCATATAGATCTCAAATGTTGTGTGTTTGTTTAAATGTTAATCGCTTATATCCCCCCATCACTCTACAATATGTAACTTTTGCTTTTTGAATTTGCGATAACTCTGTTTTTTATTTTTATTTAATTTTTGTTAATATATTTGGATGATATTTGTTTTTTTACTATTTTTGACCAAACGTTCAGTCAAAAAAGTTTGATTAAACAAAAACTAATTATAACTGTTTGTGTGACATATAAATACAAAGATGGAAACGAAGAAACATTATAAAGGATTATCGGACGAACAGGTAGTTGAAAGCCGTAAAAAATACGGAGCAAACATTCTAACTCCCCCGCCAAGAGAATCTGTATGGAGATTATTTATAAAGAAATTTGATGATCCAATCATAAAAATACTGCTAATTGCTGCCCTTTTATCATTGGGGATAGGCTTTGTCCATAATGAATTTACAGAAACCATAGGTATTTTTGCAGCTATTATTCTCGCTACCGGTGTCGCTTTTTGGTTTGAATATGATGCCAGCAAAAAATTTGACATTCTAAACCTTGTAAATGATGAAACTCCGGTTAAAGTAATCAGAAATGATAAGGTAACCGAAATAAGCAAGAAAGATATTGTGGTTGGGGATATTATAATCTTGAACACAGGCGATGAAATACCTGCTGATGGAAATTTGCTTGACGCTGTGTCTTTACAGATTGATGAATCCTGTTTGACAGGCGAACCTATGGTTGAAAAAACCATAAATCCCGAACATTTTCATGCTGATGCAACATATCCTTCAAACAGACTGATGCGAGGCACAAAACTTATTGACGGAACAGCAATAATGGAAGCTACAGAAGTGGGAGATAACACAGAATATGGAAAAGTTGCTCAAAAATCAACAGAAATAAGTGGAGAAACAACACCATTAAACAAACAACTTGAAAAACTTGCAAGGTTAATAGGTGTAATCGGTTTCAGTTTTGCAATTCTGACATTTGTAAGTTTGTTTATTAAAGATATAGTAATTGAAGAACTTATCTTTACAATCCCTCAGCTCTTTACATTTTTATCATTACTTATCGCAGTTATCATAATTTTGTCG
>JAQVEY010000306.1 GCA_028697515.1 Bacteroidales bacterium
AGCAGGAAAAATGTGTCCACCAGAACCTCCTCCGCTTATTATTATTTTAGTTTTCCTATTCATTTGCTTTTAATGTTTCAGTTAAATCTATGCTGCTTGTGTTTTCATCGCTTTCTTCAATTGAAATGCTTTCTTCTGTATTTTTAATTTCTGCATCTGTAATTTCTCGGCTAACACTTAGAATAATCCCAAAAGCTAATCCGATAAAGAATATTGATGTCCCACCATAACTTACAAATGGTAATGGTTGTCCCGTAACAGGTATTATATTTGTTGCTACTGCCATGTTTGAAAAAGCCTGTAGAACTATCAGGCTCGCTAATCCGCTAACGGCAAATGCCCCAAATTTTCGCTTAACTTTTTTAACAATTATTTTAACCCTTAAAAAGAAAAATAAGTATAGTAGTAATAATGGTATAGCACCAATTAAAAGTCCAAATTCTTCAGTAATTACTGCAAAAATGTAATCAGAATATGGGTGTGGTAATATATTTCTTTGATTTGATTTTCCTGGACCTTTTCCAAATAATCCACCTGTAGCAATTGCAATTTTCGAATGTTTTTCTTGAATATTTTCCTCTTTACCGGGATCCATAAAGCTTTCTATTCTGTTATTCCATGTTTCGAATCGACCAACATCTTTAAATGTTTTAACAACAACTATAAACAAAAGACCAAAAACAACTGTAACACCTAGCATAGAAGCCAGATATTTGAATTTAAGATTACTAAAAAATACTAAGATCATTGAAACTCCAAAAATCAGAAGTGCTGTAGAAAGATTTGCTGGTAGAATTAAACCTGCTGTTAGTACTATTGGGAAATATATCAGTTTAAATGTCCCTATGTATGAGTTATACTCTGCTTCTTTAAATGCTAAAACTCTCGAAAGGTACATCAATAATGCTATTTTGGCAAAATCTGAAGTTTGAAATGTAATTCCACCAGGTAATAGAATCCATCGCCTTGCATCATTTACATTAAGTCCGAAAAATAAGGTAAAAACAAGCAACCCGATTGATAAATACCACAAATAGACTGATACTTTGCTAAAATAACGATATGGTATATTGTGTACTATTATTATAAATGAAATACTTAAAAACAACATAAATGCCTGTTTTAGCAAATATTGAGTTGCATTTCCATCTGCGTCGCGATATGCTAGTTGGCCAGCTGCACTATATACAGAAAGCATTGAATAAATAAATAGGAAGAATATTATTATCCAAATTCCTTTATCGCCACGAAATATTTTATTTATTATAGGCATTAATTATAGTGCTCTTATTGCTAGTTTAAATTGAGTACCTCGATCTTCATAATTGTCGAATAGATCAAAACTTGCGCAAGCTGGCGACAGCAATACTGTATCTCCTTTCTTGCCAAGATAGTATGATGTATTTACAGCTTCAACCATACTTTTAGTTTCAACAATTTTAGGAACAATATCTCCAAATGCTTTAAAAATGGTAGAGTTGTCTTTTCCTAAACAAACAATTGCTTTTACTTTTTTAACAACAAGATCTTTTAAGATGTTATAGTCATTTCCTTTATCAATACCACCAACTATCCAAATAATAGGAGAGTCAACCGATTCAAGGGCGTACCAAGCCGAGTTTACATTGGTTGCTTTAGAATCATTTATGAATTTAATACCATGAACACTTATAACAGGCTCTAGTCTATGTTCAACATTTTTAAAATCCATAAGACTTTCACGTATAACATCTTTTCTGATATTTAAACATTGGGCTACAATACCTGCTGCCATAGAATTATAAACATTGTGTTTGCCTTTAATAGCCAATTCATCAATTTGCATAGTCATTTGTTGTTTTTGGTTGTACATATAGTTAATTTCTTTGTCAGATTCGTTTAAAAAAGCCCCATTAATAACATCGGTCTTGGTTTGTGTAAATTCAAATTGCGTTGCATTGATATCGCGTTTAGATATTTCATTTAAAATTGTCTCATCATCGGAACAGTAAATGAAAGTATCCTTGTTTGTTGTGTTTTGTAATATCCTAAACTTAGAATCAACATAATTCTGAAATTTGTAATCATATCTGTCAAGATGATCAGGCGTTATATTTAGAAGAACAGATAAGTCACTTTTAAATTCATACATGTCGTCCAACTGAAAACTGCTGATTTCGATTACATAAAAATCATGTTTCTCAGTTGCAACCTGATATGCAAAACTTTTACCCACATTACCTGCCAATCCAACATTTAATCCTGCTTTTTGAAGTATATGATATGTTAGCATTGTAGTAGTAGTTTTTCCATTACTTCCGGTTATACAGATTTTTATTGCGTCAGTATATCTTGAAGCAAATTCAATTTCTGAAATAATTGGAATCCCAAGCTTTTTAATAGTCTGAATTATAGGAGCAGTATTTGGAATGCCTGGACTTTTAATAATCTCATCTGCATTTAAAATTAGCTCTTCCGTATGTTTTAATTCTTCGTATTCGACATTGTAGTCTTTGAGAATTTCTTTATATTTATCATTAATACTTCCCTTGTCGCTTACAAAAACATCGAAGTTATTTAGTGCTGCTAGGACTGCGGCACCTGTTCCACTTTCTCCTGATCCTAAAATTACAATTCTTTTTTCCACGTTTATCTAAGTTTTAAGGTTATTATTGAGATTACAGCCAACATTAAAGAAATTATCCAAATTCTTGCTACGATTTTTGATTCTGGTAGTCCTTTCTTCTGATAATGATGATGCAAAGGAGCCATGAGAAATATTCTTTTACCCTCGCCATATCTTCGTTTTGTGTATTTAAAGTAACTGACTTGTATTAGTACAGACATACTCTCAGCAAAATAAATTCCGCATAGAATTGGTATAAGTAGTTCTTTTTTAATAATAATTGCTAGCACCGCAATAATTCCACCAATGGCAAGACTACCTGTGTCGCCCATAAATATCTGAGCAGGATATGAGTTATACCACAGAAATCCTATTGCTGCACCAATAAAGGCACTTGCAAAAATCACTAATTCTCCAGTATTTGGAATATATAATATATGAAGATATTCTGCAGCTATTCTGTTACCTGAGACGTAAGCAAGTATTCCAAGAGTGACCCCAATTATGGCAGAAGTCCCAGTTGCAAGCCCATCTAAACCATCGGTCAGATTGGCTCCATTTGATACTCCGGTAATAATGAAAATAGTTGCAAGAATAAAAACTAACCATCCGATTTTTTCTGCATTATCACCTAAAAACCAAACTATTTTTGAGTAATCAAATTCATTATTTTTAAAGAATGGAATTGTTGTTTTGGTTGATTTTACATCTATGTATTCAACGATTTCTGTGCAGTTATGATTATCAACTACTTCGGTAACGTGTTCGCAAGTAGTTCCAACAACCTTTGTCCTAATAACTACATCGCTTGAAAAGTACAGAACACCTCCAACAACAAATCCTAGTACTATTTGTCCAATTATTTTAAATTTACCCTTTAGCCCATCTTTGTTTTTCTTTTTGATTTTTAGGTAATCGTCAAGAAATCCTATGAAGCCAAGCCATATAGTGGTGATTAGCATCAGGATTACATAAATATTTCCGAGCTTTGCAAATAACAATGTTGGGATAACAATAGACAGAATTATTATAATTCCTCCCATTGTTGGAGTCCCACGTTTTTGCATTTGTCCCGCAAGGTCTAAGTCGCGGATTTCTTCACCAATTTGTTTTCTTTGTAGAAAACGAATTATTTTTTTACCAAAAAGAATGCTGATAATTAATGAAGTAATCATTGCCATTGCTGCACGGAAAGTAATGTACTCAAAAA
>JAQVEY010000307.1 GCA_028697515.1 Bacteroidales bacterium
TGATTAAAATCAACAAAAGTATGAATACCATAATAGTCAACTGCGTCCATTGAAACAATTGTAATTCCGTAAGGAGGAGAATGTCTTATCTGCTGTATGCCTTCTTCAAGAAAGAAATTAACATTAAGAGCAGGTCTAATTCCGGCAAATGACCATGTATAAGTATCATAAGTAAAAGTAATCACATATGTTGTTGCATCTGTATCAAACTGAATATTTACATTTTCTATATCACTAACATCAGACAGAGTAAATGCCAAAGGACATTCAAAACTAATTGCACCTCCACTAAATACATTGGTAACACCTTGTTCTTCTGTCAGTGTCATAGCAGGTGATGAAAGAGTAGCTGTTGCACCTCCCGATACTGATGCTGTGTAATTATTTCCGCTATAGGTTGTACTTACGCCTGAAACCACTACTTTTATATGCGAATAAGTTCCAATAGGAATATCTGCCGATACCAAATCATCAACTGTACCTTGCAGATCTCGCAAATCAACAGTTGTCTCTGCAGCAAGAAGCTCTACGTACTCCCCTTCGCTATTTTTTAAAGAAATTGACGAAAATGTAACCTCGCATTTTGTCAGAAGATCTGAATCAATAATACCTTCAGTACTTGTTTTGTTTGATGACTGAGGTTCTCTTGGATCACTAATCTTAATATTTACTTTGGCGTTTTCAGTCTCTCCTTCTTTTTTACAGCCCGAAAATATTACACTCAATGATAAGAAACCAATTGCAATAACTAATAAAATCTTAAAATTCCCAGTTTTCATAGTTGTAGTTTTTAATTATACATTATTTAATTCCAACAATTAATTATATGCAAATATATATAATATTTTAATTAGTACCACCTACCACGCGTCTGGAGACGCGCGGTAGGTATAGTCTAGAGACGCGCGGTAGGTAGAAAACCGACCCGCGGTATTGGTAGAAACTAAAATTTAAAGTTATAAGATAATGAAAAGACAAAGTCAGTAACTGGATTGTTGGTATAGAACTCTTTTTGTATCATATACCTTAAATCAATAGAATTCTGTTTGTTGAATGAATATTCTGTTCCAATAGCAAATCGCAATTTGTCAAGAGGTTTATATTCATTGTAAAAGATTGGTAAATAAACTTCCGTACTTAAATAAGGTTGTAACTTCTTCAAAGGGTATTTTAAACTTATTTTTGGTCTTATTGCAGATTTAGTATTTCCATCAGAATCATAAACGAAAGAATTTTTGCTTTGCATCTGAGCGCGTAATCTGAAATTAATTTCAAAAATACTAAGTTTGTTTCTGTATGAATAATCGAAGTAAAATCTGTTTACCGGAATATACATATTGTTTAGCTGTCTCTGATAATTTACGCGATAAACAAACGAGATTCGGGATTTTTTGTCAAATCGGTAATCTGCTCCTAGTTCATTTATTAAACTACCTGCTTCTGTTATATTTTCGTTGAATCTTGTCTCATGAATATATTTAATCGAAAAAGCCTGAGTGATTTTTTTTTCGATTTCAATACCTGTCCATATGCCCGCATCATTAACCTGTGCTTTTAAATGGCTTGTGATAAATAAAAACGAGCAAATAACAATATAAATATATGCAAGAAACTTACTCATAAAAATATATCTTAACTACTGCTGCATCTTTAAGAAAATTAATTTTCCCAATAACAACTCTGTGAATATTAAAACCTGTCCGCTTTTTCAAATCTTCAATTAGTTCCTCTCTCCTGTCGGGTAAAATTAGCTCAAGATTATCATATAAAACCGAACGAGAAGCTTCGCGTTTAAGAATTAATTTACTATCGAGAATAAATATACTAAAAATCAGTATTCCATTGATAACCAATAATTCATAATACTCAAGTCGAATAGCTGAAATAAGTCCTATTGCTATAAAGATAAATAGATAGGTCATATCCTTCATTGAGATACCTAATGTTCTATATCGCAACATTGAGAAAACAGCAAACAGCCCAAATGCTGCTCCCATCGAAATCTTAACCTCATTCAGGACATAGGTTAGTAGAAAGATTACGACATTAAATAATATGAAAGTAAAAACAAAACCAAGTTTTTTGTTACTCGGATAATAAATAAGAAAAATAATGATTAATACTGCTGCAATATCTATCAACAGATTATAGAAAAATTTGGAATTCAATTTAACGACATCTTTATCTTTCTTTTTCTTTTTATCCTTTTCAACTGAAGTACTATCTGACGAAACCACATCTGTAGAATTATCATCTTCAACAACTGTCTGTTCCCAAACCTCATCATCATATCCGCCTACGACACTATCCTGAGCGTTTATATAACTAGGCAAACTCATTCCTGAAAAAAATATCAGGACTGAAAAAATCATTATTTTATACATTTTCATAACAAATTTTATTTATGTTTCTAATTTTCTCTTTTATGTTATTTCGTTTTACCTGAGGATATAGACTTGCAATTCCCAAACAGTATTTGCTCAATGAATACACAAAAATTCTCTTGTCTCTCATAACTTTTCTTACCGGCGATTTTGCGGTTTTATCCTGCTTAAGTTCAATTATGCAAAGATTTGAAACCTGAATAGACTTGTTGTCATTTTTGTAACTCAAATCTGTATCAATTGTCAATCTTTCTGTGAATTCTCTATTTACAAGTGTAATCCGCGAATACAATACTTCAATTACTGGGTTCAATATTTTGGTCTTATCTGTTTTCTTTTGTAAAAATTTCTGATATTTCTTGCATTTAATTTCCCCAATTCCTGAAATAGAAATTCTATCTTTTGCTGTTTTTGAATGATTATTTTTGGTTTTAATTTCAAGAAAGCTTTTACCAGTTTCTAAATAAGTTCGAACTCTAATTTTAACACGCTCAAGTCTTCCTGTTTGATGTTGATTATAGAAATAAAACTCTGGAGTATCAAGATATATCGTATTGTAATGACAAATTCTGCTAGAGTTTATCTCAAGGACAAAATAATCTTTTTGCATTGACTTGAGTATATCGGGCAATATATCTGCCTGAAGCAGAAATTTTGTATCTACTCTATTTAATAGTTTTACCGAATCCAGCTGTTCAAGCCTGACTGGTTCAAATAATTGTAATATTTCATGCAATGAACTCATCTAATAAGTTTCGTAAGTATATTTTTTAATCCAACGCAACTCAGCTTTTCCATTATACTCTTTTGCTTCCTGTCTCAAGCCTTTGTTGTCAACTTTATAAGTTTGTTTTTGCATAATATTTCCATCGTTGTCAGTCTCTGTCTCTTCTGATTTCTCTCCCATCGCATCATATTTGGTAATAGTTTTAGTTGTCTCTCCACTTTTTCTTTCATATTCGGTTTTTTCAATAACATTACCGTAGTTGTCATATTTATAAGTAGATTTATTTTTTATATCTCCGGCTTTACTGTATTCTATTTTAAGAATAGTATTCCCGTTTTTATCGTATTCTTCATAGAATTCTTTATAGGTTATGCTTTGACCGTCTTTCTGCTCAGTTTTTTCAATAGTAGTTGATTTTATTTTATTCTCTCTTATTTCTTTTTTGCTTTGAGATATCCCAATTACAGGAATAAGTACCATCATAATTATTACAAACTTTTTCATAATTTCATTAATTATAGATTATTATCTGAGGAACAATTAGTAATTGATCATTCTCTACGATTTCCACCTCTTTTATTATTGCTGTTTTACCATCAGGAGAAGTCATTGTCGAATCTTCAGAAAATACATAAATAGTATATTTACCTTTTCTTAGATAATTAAATCTGTAATAACCCAGATAATCT
>JAQVEY010000308.1 GCA_028697515.1 Bacteroidales bacterium
CCATTTTCGATAATAAAAGTTTTAATATGCTCTTTTTGAGGATAGAAATATGGAGAACAAACAACCAACTCCAAATATCTTATTTTTACACGTGTTATGGATGGATATAAAAATGCTTTAGAAATAATTTCGCATAAATAGTATAGCAATTTCTATAAATCGTTTTCTTCACTCAAAATCTTATCAGTTTCGTAAAGGCAGTTAAGCTCTTTTTCTCTTTCTCTCAGTTGATTCCTTTCGTCCATTACTCCTCGTTTAAACTTATAACTGATATTCTTTTTTTGCCATCCATAATTACAGATAAAGGCTTTTTAAACTTTATATGCCTTACAAATTTTAAATCTTCTACTATCTCTTGTTCTTTTAAAATATCCCATTTGATAAAATCTTCAGTACCGTTATGTTGAACCGTAAAATATCCGACATTCATTGAAGTAACATTGTGGAAAAAGTGAGATCCAAGCGAAGCGTCCAGCGGAAAATCTTCAAGACTTGTTTCCACAATAATCTTAGCATTACATATTTGTGGCCACACCACTGGAACTCCAATAAATGGATCGCGAGTCCCCCATCTTCCTGGTCCGATTAATATATATTTTTTATTTGCTTTCATCAATTTTGAGTTCATATATTCAACCTCTTGAGCAATATCAAGAGTTTTGCAATTATCAAAAACCTTTGGATCTATATACACCAAATCAGTTATATTATCAACCATGCCATTACCCATACTTTTTTCGGAGAACAAAATAACATCTGAATAATTAATTTTATCAAGATCAATATTATAGTCCTCATCATTACCTACTAGGGGTTTAATCTGTAAAAGATAAAAAGAAGCTTTCGAGTTTTCGTCTTTATTAAGGTCAATAGCGAATTCAATCTCAACAGGAGATCCCATTGCTTCCTTTATTACATCTAGTATTTTCGAGATTGTTTCCGCTAAAGGGATATAATTATAAGTGAGAATATTTGCAAAATTAATGACAATAGGACCAATACTATCTATGCCTGCCACAATCCTTTCGTTATCGAAATCGTAAATAGAAGCACAGTGTTTTATGGTACCATGCTGTTTCGCAGTAGTAATATCAAGACGGATAAGTCCGGCATCCTCTCCTTCAATTAGATTAATATTGGGATTATTTAGATTTACCGCATAAAATTCAACTTGCGAGCTTTTATAAATATCTTTTTGTGAATTAATTTCTATTGTAGGGTATTTTGGTGAGAATCTGAAAGTTCTTTCTCCTTCTACCACATATGTACCCAAACCAACTGCAAGTACAGCAAAGCCTTCTTCGGGCTTCATGTGGGCTACAGGATAAAAGTTGTGAGATTGTGCGGTTCCACTAATATGAGGATAAAAATAATCCGAGTATTTATTCCCGACTACCTCTTGAACAACAATTGCCATTTTTTCTTCTTCAATTTTATAATTTATTGCCTCAAAATATGTCCTCGCACTATCAGAATAAATAGATGCATAAACTAATTTAATAGCATTTAATGTTTGGTCAAGACGTATATTAATATCAGGGTCATTATTGGGTAATAAATATGTTGCAAATATTCCAGAAAAAGGCTGCATAAGAGAATCTTCAAATAAACTTGAAGACCTAATTGCCAAAGGATTTTGAATTTTCTGTAGTAAAACTTTTAGCTTTTTCTTTAATCCTGAGGATAATTCGGAATTAATAAACGAAATCTTTAAATCATCATAATTTTTCTCATTAGTGATAACATCACGCAATTTGTTTCTTTCAATGAAATAATCAAATTCATCAGTACCAATAATTGAAGTTTTTGGTGTGGTTATATTAATATCCGGAAACTGTTTATTCAGTTCAAACTGATGAATTAGAGTGTTAATAAATGCAATTCCTCTACCTTTACCACCCATTGCCCCAGTTGATAAACTAACAATATTTTTTTCGTCTGTAATTGCCTGTTCTTCAAAAGGTATTACCTTACCTTTGTTTTGCTCATTACGATGTCTATTGATTGTTCTTATGAGAAATTGCCTAAACTCTTCAATAGTATTAAAATCAGATGGTTTGTAAACTACGATATTTCTGGCAATATGAATTTCTCCACGAGCCATTAGCCACTGCGAAAAATGGTTTCTTTGTCCATGATAAACAAGTGATTCTTCAGGAATTTCTTCAAGAATTTGCTCAAACTCTCTGAGTGTTTTGGCTATTGTTAACTGTTTTCCGCCTGAATCTCTATATATAAAATTACCAAACCCTAAATAGTGCCTGATAAAACTCTTTATGTCATGTGCTAATGTTTCCGAATTTTTATTGATAAAATTGGCATTTAACTGATAAGCATGTTTTGAATTTTCAGTATCTGACGATTGCAAAACGATTGGTAAATCAGATTTGTCTTTTTTAATATATGTAATAAGTTTCAGTCCTGCATCTTCACACAACTCGCCAGCCTTTGGATAACTAACATCTGATATAACACACAACAAAAAATCACGATATTTTTCGTAAATTGAAAGTGCTTCCTCATAATTTCTAGCCAAAAGAATTTTGGGTCTGGCACGAAGCTTTAGCACTTTGTACAATTCGTCAACATTAGTTTCTTCAATAATGTCTTTGGTTTGCTCTAAAATTACCTGATATAATACAGGCAAATATCTCGAATAATATTTTGCTGAGTCTTCAACCAACATTATTACACGAACCATCCCGATATTTGTATCATTTTCAACATTTATCAAATCTTCGAGATGCTTAATCATTGTAAAAAAAATCTTAGAATCTCCGTTCCACACAAATTGCTTGTCGATGTTTTCCAATAATGTAGGTTTTTCTTCAAAAATTGCTATATCATTATTGTTATTCAAGAGCATATATATAGGGACATAAGGCAAAGCTGCTTTTATCTGTCGGCTTAGTTCAAATGAGCTCTTTTTATCTATACCAAGCATTATTATTACCAGATCAAAATGTTTGTTTTTTAGAAGTTCTAAGGCATCTGTATTATCAGATATTCCTGTAATTCTTGGTGTAGAACTTAAATTAAGCTGATAATACTCTCCAAGAATGTGCTCTAAAAACCTACCTTCTTTTTCGATTATATATGCGTCGTACAAATTAGCAACAAGTAAAATCTCTTTAACCTTAAATGGCATAAGATCATGATAAATATCTCTATCAGAATTTTGCTTGTTAATAAATCTAGACATAAGTTTATGGCTCTCTTGCGAGAATTTCACTAGAGATTCTTTTGTCTTGTTTTCCTCGACCTGAATAACTTTTTTCGCTATTTGACTATTTATATATCCTGAAATAATATTCGATATATTAACAAGCAAATTTCTTTCTTCTTTTAAAAATGGGCCTTCATCTGCTATAGGGAATTTCTGATTATAGAATACTGAAATGCTTCCAATTATTCCATCTATGGTTTCAAAAGACTGACCAAGTTTCCAATCGGTTTCTTCAAAATTAGAGGATAAATATTTTTTATCATTATATGCAATTTCGGCAAACGCATTTTCAGGGAACTTAAAGGCCTGTGGTAAAATTAGTGCAATATGTTTACATGTTTCTTCAACAGATTTATTTTCCTTTATAATGGCAGTGGCTGTATTTATGCATACCAATTCTTTAAGCCTCTCCTTGCTATCAGCAAGAATACGACTAAGCTTTTCGTTTTCTTTCATATTACTTTTAACGCAAATAATTGAGGCTAAATTTAATAAAATTATTAAAGCTCAACTACTAAAAATTGACTAAGTGTTGTAAAACATTACTGAAGCTAGATTTCTTTTTCATG
>JAQVEY010000309.1 GCA_028697515.1 Bacteroidales bacterium
CGTAAGTTCAATTAGTAAATGCAACTTTTAGGAGTACTAATGTATTCTTAATATCGCAACCCTAATCTCTCTTTGTGGAGTGAAGCGTAGCGAAACGGAGCAAAGAGAGATTAGGGTTGCCCCCTTTTCTCTCTGTTACTCCTAATTAAGACTTATATTTGTACCCGTCTAAAAGTAATAAATATGAAGCACTTAACTAATGAACAAAGGTATCAAATAAAAGCATACCTAGATTGTGGGAAAACAAAAACTTACATTGCAAAAGCTTTAAATGTAAATAAATCTACTATTTGTAGAGAGATAAAACGCAATTCAAGAAAACGTGGTTCTTATAATCCGAGTTTTGCTCAAGAATTAGCTACAGAACGTAAAGAACGTTTTGCTAACAATAGGAAATTTACAGATTCAATAGAAAAATATGTAAAAAACAAAATAGAACAGGAGCAATGGTCTCCAGAACAAATAGTAGGTTACTGTAGAGTCAATAATATTCCTATGGTTAGTCATGAAAGAATATATGCTTATTTAAGGAAGAATAAACTTGAGGAAGGTAATTTATATAAACATTTAAGACATCGACTCAAGCATAGAAAACGACCAGTATCAGGCAAACAGAACACAATTAAAGACAGGGTTTCTATTGATCTTAGGAGTGAGAAAATTAATAATAAAGAACGCTTTGGGGACTGGGAAATTGACTTAATTATTGGTAAAGACCAAAAAGGAGCAATTGTTACAATAGTTGAAAGAACTACTGCTTTTTTCTTAATGAAAAAGTTGCCTTTTGGCAAAAATGCTGTTGAATTAGCAAATGTCGTTATTGATATGTTATTGCCCTACAAAAAATTTGTTCATTCTATTACTTCGGATAATGGTAAAGAGTTTGCAGAACATAAAACTATATCAGCAAAACTACTCTCAGAATTCTTTTTTGCTCACCCTTATTCTTCATGGGAAAGAGGTCTTAGCGAATACACTAATAAACTTATTAGACAATATATTCCTAAAAAATCAATATTTAACCAATTTAACGACCATGATATCAGTGATATACAGTATAAAATCAATAGAAGACCTAGAAAAAATCTAAATTATGATTGTCCTAAAAATATATTTTATAATTTTGTTAACAATAAAGTTGCATTTGCTAGTTGAATGTACGAACAATGAAAATAAATACAAAAAACATTTTTTTGGTAGTTATTTCTCTAACTACTATGTATTCCTTTAGTAAAGGACAAACTCCTGTGGGTGGAGGAATATACTCAAATACCACATGGTCTCTCGCAAACAGCCCATATATTGTTACTGACACTGTTGTGGTTTTCCCTGGTGTTACCCTTACTATTGAGCCAGGTGTAACAGTGAAGTTTGAAGATAATATGGTTCTAGAAGTTAGACAAGCAAATATAATCGCTATTGGTACTGTCTCTGATTCAATTACATTTACCAGCAATTTTGCTACTCCAAATGTGAATGATTGGGGAAGAATTTATTTAAATGAGTGTAAGAATACTATTTTTAAATTTTGTAGTGTCAGATATGCCGATATGGGATTATATATATTGGATGATTATTATGCAACGACGGATACTTTGATAATTAGTAATTCAAATTTTGAATACAACAATTTTGGTGTTCAATGTTTTAGACTTGGAAGATATCACCAATATGATAACTGTAATTTTTCAAATAACAATGAGGGCTATGCTATTGAATTTATCAATACTGATACAAAAACTTTTTTTAACAATTGTAACTTTTCAAATAATTCCGTTATCGGATTTCAGGGGCGTTATTATTCGAGTTCTCCCAAAAAAATTCACTTAAACAATTGCATTGTATCATTTAACAACACTTTTGGCGTAAAAGAAGCTTTTGTTGATAGCTGTTTTTTATATAATAACGGGACTGCAATTGAAGGTTCCCCAAGAATTACAAATAGTATTATAAAAAATAATAATCACGGAATCAATGGTTCCGACACGGTAAGTAACTGTACGATAAATGAAAATTCTTATGGCGTTACTGCAGTTAACATTTCGAATTGTGTGATTGATTCCAATCTTGTATATGGGGTATATGGTTCTGGGAATGTTACAAATTGCCAAATTAAAAATAATGATGTTGGGATTTACCTTGATGACAGCACATTTTTAATTACTCAAAATTTCATAGAAGACAATAACATAGGAATTGAATTAGATGCATATAATCATATATATTGCAATAAAATATGTAACAATATGCAATACAATTTGAAATATACTAATCCCATTAACATTAATCTTAGTAATAATTATTGGTGTACTCCTGATTCCGCTGCAACAACTATGGTTATTTATGATGGATATGATGACATAAATTATGGTCTTGTAACTTTTATGCCTATTGATACATCTCAATGCTATTTAGATGGCTGCAATCTTATTGTTACCGCCACAGTTACCAATGCTACCTGTGACACTTGCCACAATGGCTCTGCGACAGGTCATGTGGCAAATGGTTTTGCTCCTTATACATGGACATGGTACACATCGCCTATACAGACAACTCAAACAGCAACAGGCATGTCATCTGGAACTTATACTCTTTGCGTAATAGATGCAAACGGATGTACAGCCTGTAATCCAAACATTTTTATAGATTCAACAAACTGTACAGGTTACTCGATTGTTGCACATTCGACAAATGCGACATGCAGCACGTGTACTGATGGTGAAGCATGGGTAGATATAAATGGAGGTTCTCCACCTTATTCTTACACTTGGTATTCTATTCCAATGCAAAATACTCCGGTTGCAGATAACTTGTAACAAGGCAGTTATGCAGTTTGTGTTTCTGATTTATATGGTTGTATTGCTTGTGATTCCGTTTATATAGGTGTCGGTGATTGTTCGGCGTATTTTTATCTGTATGCCGACACTTCGATTTCACATCATTACTTTGCTGTCAATATGGCATCGGGTGTTACTCCTCTTACATATTCATGGGACTGGGGAGATGGTAATGTCTCAGATGGACCTTATCCAAGTCATACTTATACCAGTGAGGGAAACTATACTATTTGTCTATCAATAACTGATTCTGTTGGTTGTACCAATACCCACTGTGTTTCATTCTATTTACAAAAAGATGGAAAGTCAACCGTTACTATTGATGTTATCAGCGATTCTCCAACTGAAATTAATAATATTGTTAAAGATAAAGCATTTACAATTTTCCCAAATCCGGTAAATAATCATTTAATAATTAGATTGTTACAGGATATACCTAATGGAGAAATAGAAATTTATAATCTTTTAGGCCAAAAATATAATACTCTGATGATTTCAAATACTGAGACAGAAATTGACGTTTCTGGTTTATTAAGAGGGATTTACATTATAGAATTGAAAACCGATGACAATATAAGCCGGCAGATGTTTATCAAACAGTAAAACGAAAAAATGTCCTCATTTTAATTACAGAAGACAATTAGCTATTATGATATAAAAAATAATAAGCTTCTACGTTATCAAGATAAACTCCATCAAAATCGGCATCAATTATTTTCTTAATATATGAAGAGTCATTACCATAAATAATATTTTGCCATTCGTCGTTCCAAAATTCTACCCAGAACTCATCTTCATAACCATCATACTTTTTCTTTATCCAATCTGGGTTATTTCGTTTCCAATCGCTTTTCCAATAATAGCGGTAATTTTCTGCCGATCCTATGCTGATATAGGAAATTACAAGCCTCTGTCCTCCATTTGCTTTGGTTTTAAGTTGTTGAATTTCTGCCGAG
>JAQVEY010000310.1 GCA_028697515.1 Bacteroidales bacterium
TGTCAGGTTTTTCTACATTTGCAAAAAGCATTTCTGATGAATAATTTTGATGTGATAATAATTGGAGCGGGCGCCTCAGGATTACTTGCTGCTATTCGAGCCTCTGAATTAGAAATGAAAGTGGCTGTTATTGAGAAAATGAGTAGCCCAGGAAGAAAATTACTTATTACAGGAAAAGGAAGATGCAACATAACTAATTCATCCGAAATAAAAGATTTTATTAAGGAAATTTATCCTGATGGACGCTATCTATATCCGGCGTTTAAATGTTTTTTTTCTTCAGATATTTTAAATTTATTAGACGAGTGTGGTGTAAAGGTAATTTTAGAAAGAGGAGGTAGGTATTTTCCTGAATCAGAACAAGCTGCTGATATTGTTGATGCTTTATACTCAAGAGCTTTAAAGAATAATGTAAAATTTTATTTTAACTCTTCAGCTGTTTCAATTATATATAAAAATGATAAGGTTTGTGGAGTAGAGAGCTTCTCGGGTAAAGATAGATTCGATTTATTGACAAATAATGTAATAGTTTGTACAGGAGGTAAATCTTATCCAGGAACCGGCTCCACTGGAGATGGGTATAAACTAGCAGAACAGGCTGGCCATAAAATAGAAAAATTATTACCAGCATTAGTTCCCTTGGTAATAAAAGAGGATTATGGCGCTCAGATGCAGGGCTTGACTCTCAAAAATATTACTGCAAAACTGATTGTTGATGGACAGAAAATTGCTGAAGAATTTGGCGATTTAATGTTTGCTCATTATGGATTATCAGGTCCTGTTATACTTACATTAAGTCGAAAAGTTCTTATTCCTCTTGAAAATAAATCTAAAGTTATTGTTAGTCTTGACTTTAAACCCGCTTTGGATATTGATAAATTAGATAAAAGATTGTTGCGGGATTTGAATGAAAATGGTAAAAAGAAAGTAGAAAACATTTTTAAATTGTTATTACCTCAAAAAGCAATTCCAGTATTTTTAAATTCACTTAATATTGATCCTGATAAACCTGCAAATCAAATTTCTGGACAGGAAAGAAAAAAAATAGTGGAGTTATTAAAGAATTTCTCATGTACCGTAACTGGTCATCGGGGATTTAAAGAAGCTGTAATAACAGCAGGTGGAGTGGCTTTGGAAGAAGTTAATCCAAAAACTCTTGAGTCCAAGTTTAAAAAGGGTTTATATTTCGCTGGAGAGGTATTAAATCTTGATGCAAATACCGGTGGCTATAATTTGCAAATAGCTTTTTCCACAGGTTGGTTGGCTGCAGAATCTGTGGCAAATTCAAAATGGAAATAAAAAAAAAGCTGTCCCCGAAAGAACAGCTTTTAATCTATTATGCAATAAACTAATTCTTAATAATTTTATAGTTTATTGTTTCATCTTTAGTCGTTAGTTTTAAGAAATACATTCCAGGCAAACAGTTCTGCAGGCTAATTTCTTCATTTATACTTTTTTCAATAGAAAGTTTGTTAGAAACTATTTCTTTGCCATGAATATCAAACAAAATATACGTAACATCTCCATTAAAATCATTAATACTTAAAGTAATATTATTACTTGTAGGATTTGGATATACAACAAATTCACCCTCATTGAAATTGTTAGAGATATCTGAGCAAATTGTAACCATAACAGTCATTGTATCTACGGATTCACAGTAAAAATTGCCTACCGTAACCCAAACCTGATATTCTCCTTCAGCCATAAATGTATTTGTGTAAGTATCTTCTGTTGATTCATCTGACCACGTGATGTAGCTATATGATCCGCTATAAGTATATTCGAACAATTCTTCAGCACACGCATTTACGGTTTCAGGTAATTCAATAACAGGAGAAGCTATTGTGTAAATAACGAACTGCTCAGAAGCCTCTGAACAGGGGTCTCCAAGTGGATTGTTGGAACTAATTGTAATAGTTATCGGACCTGAATGATCGTCTGCTCCCATAGTGTATATAATATCGAAAGGAGAGGTTGTAAATGTTTCCTCATTCAATTCTCCAGAACCGTTATGAGAAACATATACCTCTGTTGCGCTACCGCCGAATGTGTTTCCAAATAGTTGGAAAACAGATTCATTGTCACAAATAATTCCATCTGTAGGTGTAAGATTTATAAACGAAGGATTGTCACATAAACAGTTAAACTCCAAAACATTGCTGGTCGCTGTACAACCATTATATGCAACTGTAACTACATAGCTTCCATCGGATATATTATTGAATACCGTTTCATCTTGGAATGTAAACCCATTTAGAGAATAAGTATATCCAATTCCAATCGGTGAGATTACTGTAATAATAGCAGCACCTTCTGTACCTGAACATTCGTATTCTGCAACTGGTACATCTGGTAAATCGTTAACACTAATTGTAATTGATTCACAATCCGAAACGCCACAAGCATTTTCCCAGCGACCAAAATAGGTTGTTTCTATAGTAGGAGTAGTAATAAATATATTGCCAGTTCCAACTTCAGTATCTCCGCATGCTACAGTGTACCATTTAAATACGTCTCCGTTTCCACCTGTAAATGAAAGAATTACTGATTCTCCTGAACATAAACTTGTGTTGTCTGCTGTTATTGCATCAGGAGCTACAGGAAAATCATTGACAGTTATTGTTACTGATTTACATGGAGAATTTCCACAAGAAGATTCCCATCGTCCGTAATAAGTAGTTGTTTCAGTTGGAGAAACTTCTATACTATTTCCTTCACCAATTTCTGTGTCTCCACATGCATTTAAGTACCATTTGAATACATCTCCATTTCCACCAGCATAAATAAGATGTGTGCTTTCTCCTGAACATATGGAGAAGTTGCCAGCACCGACTACTGAAGGCTCAACAGCCAAAGCATTAACTGTAATAGTAACAGACTCACAATCAGAACCTCCGCAGGAATTTTCCCAACGACCATAATAAGTAGTAGTAGTTGTTGGAGTAATAATAAGATCATTACCTGTACCTGCAGGAGTTCCTCCACATGATTCTGTGTACCATTTAAATGTATCTCCGTTTCCTCCAGTATATGATAAAGTCGTGTTTTCACCTTCACATATTGTTGTTGCTGTTGCTTGTACAGAAGTTGGAGCTTCTGGCAATGGATTTACTGTAATTGTTACAAATTCACAGTCAGAAGTATTGCAGGCGCTTGTCCAATTGCCATAATAGGTTGTTATAGCTGATGGATTTACCATAAGATTATTCCCTGTTCCAACTAAAATGTCGTTACAAGAACCTGTGTACCAGTTAAATACATCACCGTTACCGCCTGTATATGACAATTCTGTGCTTTCACCGCTACAAATTGTGGTACTGCTAGCCTGAACTGATATTGGTGCAATTGCAATTTGATTTACATTAATTGTTATACTTTCACAATCTGAATAGCCACAGGTATTTTCCCAGCGACCGTAATAGGTAGTTGTAACTGATGGAGATACAATGAAGTCATTACCTTCACCAACTTCTGTAGTTCCACAACCATCTGTGTACCATTTGAATACTGTACCACTTCCACCTGTATAAGATAAACTTGTGCTTTCTCCATCACAAATTGTCGAAAACGTCGCATTTATTGTTGTTGGTGCAACAGGTGCAGGAGATACTGTTATTGTTACGGTTTCACAATCTGAGTTGCGACATGCAGATTCGCCACGTCCATAGTATGTTGTTGTTATAGTTGGTGAAACAATATAGTCATTACCTGTGCCTGCAAGTGTTCCTCCACACGATTCGGTGTACCATCTAAATATTGTTCCGCTTCCTCCTGTATATGAGAG
>JAQVEY010000311.1 GCA_028697515.1 Bacteroidales bacterium
CAGGTAAAAAAGAAATAATTGAATTATTACGTCAAAGATCAAGACCATATTTGTTCTCAAATTCAATTCCTCCGCTAGTAGCTGCTGCTGGTATTAAAATGGTTGAGATGATGAGTTCAACAAATGAGTTACAGGATAAACTACACAGAAATACAACTTACTTCATGGAAAAAATGAGCAAATTAGGATTTGATATCAAACCTACTGCATCTGCTATCTGCGCAGTTATGTTGTATGATGCAAAACTTGCTCAGGATTTCGCAGCAAAACTACTTGACGAAGGTATTTATGTAATTGGATTCTACTATCCTGTAGTACCTAAAGGCCTTGCTCGTATTAGAGTTCAACTTTCGGCTGCTCACGAAATAGAGCATCTTGATAAAGCAGTTGCTGCATTCGGAAAAATCGGAAAAGAAATGGGTGTGCTAAAATAAAAATAAACTTATATAAATGAAAAAGCCGGTTATTCCGGCTTTTTTTTATTCATCATCTTCTTCGGCATCATCTTCAGTGAAAGGCTCATCATAATCATCTTCAAAATCATCTTCCTCTTCTAGAGCCTCATTCATATAATCAAGTTCAGCATATTTGTCTGCAAATTCTTCTTTTACAGATTCTTTTAATACTCCCTCATCATCATAATCCTCATCAGCAAAAATTATATCCTTTGCTTCTTGTGAAGTCATGCGAACCAGATAATACTTCTCATCTGTTTCGAATGGTAAAGCACTGACCAATTTACCTTCTTTATTGGAAAACTGAATCAAATGCTGACTAAATCCACTAGGATAGGTCAATTTTATTTGCTCTTGTATTTCTTTGCTTAACTTTTCGAAATCTTGTATTACTCTTGGCTTATTTGTATCCATTTCAACTCAATATATTTATGAAACAATCAAAAAACTTTCACGCTGTAAATGTGTGAAAAAATTTAATTAAACAAAAATATTTTTATTTTTTTTTAAAATTATTTATAAACTGTTTCATTTTATTTATTAACCATAAGTTTTCTTTTCATATTGAATATCTGTTTTTCTAAAAATTAGTATCTTTACCCAATGGCATAAATATTGTTTTACCTGTCCAAACTTAATAATATGAGAAAATTTATACTTTTTTCTGTTTTACTGGTTTCTTTAAATTCCGTTTTCTCTCAAATAGATACTGCTGAATTTGAAAGATTTAAAAGAGAATATGAAGAATCTATCAAAAAAGAAAACGACGCTTTTGAAAAATATAAAGAAGAACGCGACAAAGAGTTTGAAGAATTTTTAAAGAAAGACTGGGAAAATTTTCAGCTCTTCGCTGCGGGTAAACCAATTCAATTACCAGGACCTGAAAAAATTCCGATATACGACAAAAAACAAGAAATCATTGTAGAAGCAAAAATCCCTGCGACACAAATTGTTGAAATTCCACTAGATATTCTCCCTGAGAATAAAGTAAAATATCGCCCGATACCCGCAATAGAAAGCTCTGTCGCCGATAAAAACTTAACAAACGCATCTATAAATTATTTCGGACTCGAAAGTAACTTTCTGTACAATAAAGACATCTCAAGCGTATTAATCTCAAGTATTAATGAACCCCATATTGCTTACTACTGGTCAGAAATTATAAAAACTGATTATTATAATCTAATAGAGCAATTACTAGATTTTAAAAACACCCAAAATCTGAATGATTTTGCTTTTTTAAAATTAACCGAAAAAGTATCTGAATCTATACATCCCTTTTCTACCAACAATGCAAAATTACTAACATGGTTTTTACTATTAAAGTCGGGATATAAAGCTAAAATCGGATATTCTGGAGGCGATGTTTATTTGCTTGTGCCGGTTGTAAATACAATATATTCTTATTCATATTTTGTTTTCGAAAATATGAAATATTACATTTTTGAAAAAGATAAAAATATTGAAAGCATTTATACTTATAAACATGACTACCCCGAAGCTAACAGAATAATGAATTTTAACTTATACAAAACTCCCAATCTTGGTCCTGAAACTCTAGCAAGAGAATTAAAATTTAATTATGAGGATAAAGAATATAAGTTTAGGATTGACTACAATAAAAATCTTATTGACTTCTATGACATTTACCCTCAAGGTGAAATACAAATATTTTTTAATGCTGGCATTTCTCATAATGCAAAAGAGTCACTTGATAGAAATCTTGATTCCTTATTATCAGAAATGGACGAACTGGAATCGGCTAATTTTCTGCTAAACTTTGCACAAACGGCATTTGATTACAAAACTGATGATGAGCAATTTGGTTATGAAAAATTCTTTTTCCCTGAAGAGATTTTTCATTATGCTTATGCAGATTGCGAAGATCGTTCTGTTTTTTATTCATTTTTAATCAACGAATATTTAAGATTGCCTGTGGCAGGATTAAACTATCCCGGACATATTGCTACTGCAGTAAAATTTAGTGATAACACTAATGGATATTATTTTATAATAGATAACGAAAAATATGTTATTTGCGATCCTACATATATTAATGCACCAGTTGGGGCATGTATGCCCGAATTTATAAACTCCGATGTAAATATAATCCATTTAAAAAATACTCATATTATTAACAGCACTGAGGATAAAATTTGGGAGAAAATGAACGCTAAAGGTTTTCAAAAAACCAATTATGAAAATAACATTGTAAAAGTTGCAGAAAACTCCTATTACATGACAGGTCTTATAGATAGCATTGGTGAATCAAGAGAAACAGATAGTGTTTATTTGGAAAATATTTTTATTGCAAATGTTGATGATAATGCAAATATAATCTCATATAAAATAATCTCAGGTAATGGTCTTTTAATGCCGATAGGAATTGCTTATTCTGATAATAAAATATACTTGTCGGGTTATTATAGCAAAACATTAAATCTTGAAAATCAATCAATTACCTCCGAATATGACCGAGAGCTTTTTATGGCAGCCTATGATTTAGAAATCAATAACATTTGGTTGAGAAGCAGTGGGATTTCTCAGGAAGAAGAAACTGCAAATATCTTTTTTGCTGCAAATTTCGATAAACAAGGCAATTTTCTTTATCAAGAACAAATTAGTGAACAAAGCTATGAGCTACAAAAACCTATAGATGTTTCATCAACTGACAAAATTATTATTTACGGCAAACATGAAAAACAAATACCACAAATTGCCGAAAGAACAATCTATGACAAACACGAAGCTTATGATTTCGCAAAAACCTGGAATGAATTAAGCTTAAGCCTTATATCAGAAAAATACAACAAACACGCGGCTGGATTATTCGCATTATTACAGATTCTTAATAATGGAAATATTACAATAAAAAATACTGAGCTATTATCTTCAATCATTGCCATCAACCCCGAATTTCAAAATCTTTACCCGCGATTGTATAAAGATATCAGGGATATAAATAAGATAAAAAGTAAAAATGGAATTATTACGCTAAAAGTTTCTTTTTTAGATAATTTTTCCTTTGCGGGAATAATTATTGAAGATAATTCGCAATTTTGTATAAGCAGTTATAAGAATGGTAACTTGCAAATTCAAACCTTATCAGGCTTTTACTATAAACCTTTTTTGAAAAAATATAAAGTAAATTATTTTAAAATATTCAAGAAAACTGGAGAAATTATGATTGATTATGATTATGATAATGACCAAAAAGTAATAAATATTAAGAAAGATTTATTAAAATAATATATATTTGAAACAAATTTAAATTACCTGAATTATGAAAAAGATTATTAGCATTAGCGCAATATTACTGAGCTTAGT
>JAQVEY010000312.1 GCA_028697515.1 Bacteroidales bacterium
ACCACCTGAATAAATACGGAAATTGCTATTTTCAATTCCGTCAATAATATCCTTAAGTTTCTTTTCGGAAGGTAGATTAAGTATCAAACCACTGAATGAATCCTTATATTCATCAATAAGTAATACTACACTTCTCGAAAACATGTCATTACAAAGCAGTGGTTCTGATATAAGAATTTTACCCTTATCTGGTTTTACATTATTTGAAATTATCTTTAATATATCTGAATCGTAATTCATAAAACAAATTTACACAAAAAAATAATACGAATAAAAATCTAAATATAATTTTCTCTTTTATTTGATATTATTTTTTTGCAACTTCACCCTATCTTTTGTATTACTCATCTAATAGTTGTAAAATCTATTAGTTTAATAGATAAATTAATTGTTAATTTGTATCGAAAATCAAAATTTAATTTTGATTTATCTTTTCTCTTTTTCATGGTTGATTGGGGTTAGTACAAAGACCAGAGCACCAAACTCTGGTCTTTTTTCATTTTATTATCCTTTTATTTGAATAATTCATAATTTTAACATTTTATTAAGAAAAAAAAGTAAGAATAACAATATCATAAGCAACTAATTACAAGTTTTTTCGTTATCTTTGTGTAATCAGATTTATTCTGGTTATCTTTCTCTTTTTCATGGTTGATTGGGGTTAGTATTGAGTCCGGATTTCCAAGATCCGGACTCTTTTTTTTTGAATGATTTACCAAAATATCACAATTTACAGTTTTTCACTTTTTGTATTATTTTATGTGCATTATAAATAATTATTAGATACTTTATTATAATTTATCGAATCTTCATGCAACAAAACACACACATAATCGGTTATATAATCAAAGTAAATGCTTAATTACTTTTCTCTTTTTCATGGTTGATTAGGGTTAATACAAGAACTCGGGCCCCAAACCCGGGTTCTTCGTTTTTATAGATTTCTAGATAGAATACAAACTGAAAATAATTTCGTAAGTTTCACTAAATTTTTCTTATTTTTGGTTTTAAATGAATATAGAGCTTTTCTCTATTCATAAGCTCATTTATCTTTAGAATATTATGGAAATACCACTAATAAACGAATTTTTAATCATTTTAGGATTATCAGTAATAATTGTATTTGCCTTACAAAAAATCAAACTTCCATCAATTCTAGGTTTTTTAATTACAGGGATTATTATTGGTCCTTATGCTTTAAGTCTTATAGGTTCAAGCCACGAGGTAGAAATAATTTCTGAAATAGGTGTTATTCTATTGCTTTTTGTAATTGGAATGGAATTATCACTCAAGCAGCTTGTTTCGATGCGGAAAACTATTTTGGTAGGCGGAACTCTTCAGGTTGGATTGTCAATTATTGCTGCTACTCTAATAAGCAAACTGCTTGGTTTCGAATGGAATGAGGCTGTTTTTGCAGGCTTCCTTTTGTCATTATCAAGTACTGCTATTGTTTTAAAAATTCTTCAGGACAGAAATGAAATCTCTGCTCCTCACGGAAGAAATGCTTTGGCAATATTGATTTTTCAGGATATAATAGTAATTCCAATGATTCTGTTAACTCCGATATTATCAGGAGAATCATCAAATATTGCTATGGAATTATTATGGCTGTTATTAAAAACAGTCTTGATAGTCATAATTACATTTGTTAGTGCAAAATACATTGTTCCAAAACTTATGTTTTATATTGCAAAAACAAAAAGTAAAGAACTTCTGTTGATTTTTACGTTAGCCTTATGTTTTGCCGTAGCATTTTTAACAGCCGAGGCAGGCTTATCTCTTGCTCTTGGAGCATTTTTGGCAGGACTGATTATATCTGAATCTGATTATGGCCATCAAGCTACAAGCATGATTTTACCATTTAAAGAACTTTTCACCAGCTTTTTCTTTATTTCAATTGGGATGCTACTCGATTTAAATTTTTTTATTGAGAATATAGCTTATGTAATGCTACTTGTATTGGGTGTTTTCATTGTAAAAAGTATTATTGCAGCATTTGCTGCAGCAGTATTAAAATATCCTCCTAGAGTAACAATTTTGACCGGCCTTGCTTTATTTCAAATTGGTGAGTTTGCATTTATACTTTCAAGAGAAGGAGTTGGATACAATTTATTATCTGCCGAAATGAATCAATATTTTTTAGCTGTTTCAATAATAACAATGTTCCTAACACCATTTATTATGTTGTTTGCGGATAGAATAGCTACAGCTTTAATTCCAGTTAAATTAAGAAAAAAAGCAGGTGATTATATTTCCAAAAGCAAATCTAATGATAACCATGAAGATTTCGATCTCGAAAACCATCTGGTAATAATCGGATATGGCATTAACGGTAGAAATGTTGCAAAAGCTGCCGGGATTTTAAATATTCCTTACGTAATTATAGAAATGAATGCCGAAACTGTCAAAAATGAAAAAGCTAATGGAGAAAGAATATTATACGGAGATGCCGGCACAAACCATATTTTACAAACTGTTAATATTTGTAAGGCAAAGGCTGTGGTAATTGCAATATCTGACACAAAATCAAGCAAATATATTGTATCCAACATACGTGCTTTTTCGCAATCGGTTTATATTATTGTACGTACCAGATATGTCAGCAATACCGAAACTCTATTGTCACTTGGTGCTGATGATGTAATTCCCGAAGAATTTGAAACTTCAATTGCAATTTTAGGAAGGCTGTTACAAAATTTCTTTGTTCCTGTTGATGAAATTGATGATATTCTTCGTTCCATACGTTCTGACAACTACGAAATATTCAAGAATCAGTCAAATCTTCCATCTACAATTAAACCGATAAACATT
The DNA here is from genome assembly GCA_028697515.1 of Bacteroidales bacterium. Classification (GTDB taxonomy): domain Bacteria; phylum Bacteroidota; class Bacteroidia; order Bacteroidales; family ML635J-15; genus Bact-19. The sequence goes on from JAQVEY010000312.1 coordinate 2,812, forward strand.
CCCGAATTTAATGTAACTTGTGTGCGTATTGATGCTGATAGCGGCAAAATTGTAGGGAAATCAATAATCGAAGCTAAAATTCGTGAAAAATTTGGTGTAAATATTTTGGCAATTTCACGAAATAATGAAATGAAATATCCCATTTCTCCTGATGATAAACTTTTACAAAATGATTTTATTTACATTAGCGGTGATAATGAAAGCATTGATAAGTTTTATAGAGCAGTGAAATGAATTTTGAGTGTTTGTTAACACCTCAAATATTATAGTTTTCACAAAATACACATGAAATGAGAAAATGCAGACCGGCTATTTTTTACAGATACATGTTGATAATTATCGCTACGGTAATCCCCAAAATACCCAATACTATAGGATTAAGAGCAATTCCCAGTATTGCATATAGTTTTCCGCGGTAAGTCTCAGGATATTTAATTATTTTAACTAAAGCAATTATAGAAATAACTAAACCTGATAAAGCCACAAGCCATAATATAAAAGGAACTGGAAATCTAAAAACAAATGTTATTAAATATAAAACCCAGTAAAAAGCACTTGCCGAAGGTCCTGCGATTGCCGTCCAATCTAAGTCTTTGGTTTTATCTACAACATCTTTCGACTTAAATGACTTTTCTCCTATGGCAGACTTATAAAATCCTGAAAGCAGTTTTTCTGAAGATATGTGCAATGTATGATTTTGACTTTTAGACTTAACAATTTCAAGATTATTGTTGCTTAAATCATTTGAGGCATACACCATTTCATCGTTCGGAGTATTTTCTAACAAATAAGTATCTCCAATATTACAATTCTGATCTTCGGCAACTGCCTCATTACTTCCCTCCTCTTCATTTGACTTAATCTCTGCCTTAACAGTTTGATGCTTAAGCTCTTTGTTTTTCTTGTTCCATTCAACATAATACCCTGGTTGATATAAACGCTTTTTTACAGTACAGGAATTAATTCCA
>JAQVEY010000011.1 GCA_028697515.1 Bacteroidales bacterium
CCAGAGGGGGAAGTTATAAGAAATAAAGATTTCATGTTTAAAAATTCAGTTTATTTAATGCTTCAAATATATAATAACAACGAAGTTGAAGCTTTGGTTAAACACTTTGGCCTCGAAAATAGTTTCGTAGAAATACCAGATGTAGCCTTGACTGAGATTACATGTAAGACATGTAATACTAAACTTAATGTCCCTGAAAACTCTGATTCTGTTGTCTGTGAGAATTGTGGCTGTGTAAATCAGGTTCAAACTGGGTTGCTTAAATGTCTTAATTGCTCGGCTACATATAACCCTGTTGAGTCAAAAGCATGTCCTTACTGCGGGAGTATACCAGATATTCCAAAAGGTGCCGGGGAATTATTGGAAAGCAAATACAAGGATGCTTATAATAAACCTACACAATCTGAAACAAAAAAGAGAAGTTTTTGGTCAAAACTATTTGGAAATTAAGAATCTATTTGAAAGAGTCTTCAATAACTAATGAAAGAATTTCTTCCATAGATTTTCCAATAGTTCTAATTTGTTTTGGAACAATACTTTCTGCACTCATGCCAGGAATAGAATTCAATTCTAAAAAATATGGTTTCCCTTTTCTAATAATATAGTCTATTCTAACAATCCCCTTACAACTTAATAAATCATATATTTTAGAACTGAACTTTTGAACAAGCATTGTTTCTTTCTCGGTAATTCTTGCAGGAGTAATTTCCTCAGTTAATGTAGGGTCATATTTAGCCTGTGTATCAAAATAATCGTTAACTGTAGAAATTTCTGTTACCGGAAAAACCAATTCCATTTCAGAAGTTTTTAATACTCCACATGAAACTTCTGTACCTTCGATAAATTCCTCAACCATAACTACATTGTCTTCTTGAGCTGCAAGATTAACAGCATCAATCAATTGGTCTTTTTCATATACTTTTGTTACCCCATAACTTGAACCGGCAGTATTAGGTTTTACAAAACAAGGCAAACCTGTTTGTTCAATAACTTGTTCAACAGAAAATATTTCACCATTCAACAATGTTACTGATTTAGCAAGATTGACACCTGTATTCTCCAGCATTTTTTTACACGCATTTTTATTGAAAGTTACAGATGATGCGAAAACATTACATGCAGAATATGGTATATTTAAAACATCAAGCCATCCTTGTATTTTACCATCTTCACCGGGAGAGCCGTGCAAAGCTATATAGGCATAGTCAAATTTAATAATCTTACCACTAAAATTAATTGTAAAATCATTCATATTTACCTTATACCTTTCTTCTCCAAACAGATAAAACAATCCGTCTGAATTTACTTCTATCAAAAAACAATTGTATAAAGTTTTATCCAAACTGTTATATATCTGATTACCTGAGTTAAGACTTATGTGTCTTTCAGAAGTGTATCCACCAGCTAAAACGGCTATATTTCTCATATTTCTATTGTTTTTTTCTAATTTTCAACTTTTGTCCAATTTTTAAACCCGACGGGTTGTTTATTCCATTAAGTTTCATAATATCTTCTGCTGAAATACCAGGATATTTCAATGATATTCCGTATGGACTATCACCTGCTTTTACAGTATAATACTCATATGATGGGTCTAAAGGTTCTTCTTTAGGAGTATTTGTTACAGGATTTATGCCTATCATTCTTTGCTTTTCCTCAAATGTTAAATTATTAACTAATTTGTACTTTGATTCAAGAGCTGTCGGGACATAAATCTTTAAAACCTGACCAACAACAATGCTATTACTATACATGCCATTCCATGCTTTAAGTTGAGCAATATCAATCCCATACCATGAAGCGATAAGTCCTACAGCATCACCTGACTTAACAGTATAATTTAATGCAATCGTCCCAGCAGGCTGTTCAGCAGTATAAACCGTTTCCACATATTTTTCATCAGGTTTATATGTGAACTTTTCTGGATTAAAGAACACTGAATCATTAAAATTGTATATAGAATCTTCCAATTCCATAAACCTACTGATGTATTGCCTTCTCATTTTTAGAGGATATGCTTTATTTTTTGCAGGGACAATATCTAGTTTATATTGAGGATTTAGCTCCCTTGTCTGCTCAACAGGTATGCCTAAAACAGAATCTAATTGTGCAAAATGAAGCTCCTGAGTAACCATAACAGTATCCACATCATCAAAAAACATTATATTCTCTGGTTTAAATCCATGCGAATCTGCATAAGTAAATAAATATACTATTGCTATAAAACCCGGCACATAATTTCTTGTTTCATTTGGTAGATATGGATATAAATCCCAGTAATTTGCTGATCCACCGGCACGTCTGATTGCATTGTTAATTGTTCCAGGTCCAGCATTATATGCTGCCAAAGCCAACGTCCCCTCTCCATATGTCTCATATAAACTTTTTAAATATCTACACGCAGCATCTGTCGATTTTTCTGGATCCATTCTTTCATCTACATAAGAATTAATCTCTAGACCCATTCCTTGTCCTGTTTTGTACATAAACTGCCACAACCCTACAGCTCCACTAGGAGATTTAGCTCTTGGATTTAACGCAGATTCAATAATCGGCAGATATTTGAGTTCTAAAGGAATTCCATATGCATCAAGTTTTTCTTCAAACATTGGAAAATATTGATAAGATAATCCCAAAAATTTTGGAGCTATCCATCTTCCGTTTTTAATATACCTATCAATATAATTCTGAACATTTTTGTTGTACGCTACATCAATTGGGGTAACAATTTTCTTTATCCTTTCACAATAAACAGAATCTGGCAAATCAGTATTAAAAGCATATCTGTCAGATGGTATCAAATAAGTTATTGTATCACGACCTGTATAATAATACCAAGATAACAACAAACTGTCAAGATGATCAGCCATTGTATATCCGTCATTTTTTCTGACAATTATTGAATCGTTATCGGCAACCAACTGACCATATCCGTAAACCAAAACAATAATCAGCATTATTAACTTCCTGAATACCATAGATTAAAATTTAATTTTACAATTTATTCCCACTACAGGAGTTCGCATATAAATCTGATTAAAACTTGATGTACTTATATTTATAGAAAGATCATCGCTTATATCAAAATTAAATAAATGTGCATCCACATTAGCATCAACAATCTGCAAAGTATAAAACACTATAACTCCAATTAAACACAAATCACGCTGCTTTCTGTATTTATCCATACTATTTATTAAAGATTGATTATTATAAACTTGAGTTCCGTCCCCAAGAGTAAACTCATCAACTCCCCCACCCTTACGTATTATGTATGCATTTTTATACCTTGTAAATTCATCCTGATTATCGTATGCCATATATGAGAAAGCACCAATTCCAATATAGACAATCGGTATTTTCCAGTATTTTTTATTATAAGCTTGGCCCATACCCGGAATTACAGCAGAAAGTATTGTTGCTTTTCGGGGTGAATGTAATTTATCATATTCAACTGTGTCGTTCTTTTGAGAAAAACCTGATATGGTAATCAGAATACTTATAGAACACAACAATATTTTCTTGAATATACTCAAATTATACATTTATTTTATCCAAAATTGCGATTATTCGTTCCAAGTCTCCATCATTTTTAAATGGAATAATAATTTTACCTTTCCCCTTTGCCGATCTTTTAAAATCTACACTTGTCGCAAAGCAGGTCGAAAGATGATTCTGTAATTGAAGATAATCTTCAGCTGTAGCAAAGACTTTTTTCTTGTAACTCTTCTTATCATTTGAGCCATCATTGTTTAATTCACGCACAATGTCTTCAACTCTTCTGACAGAAAAATCATACTTAAGAATCTGATCATAAATCATCAATTGAGTATCTTCGTCTTTTAATGCCAATAATGCACGTGCGTGCCCCATAGATATTTTTTCACTACGTAAGCCTAATTGAATTTTAGCTGGTAAATTCAATAATCTTATATAATTAGAGACGGTTGACCTTTTTTTACCAACTCTTTGGCTTAATACATCTTGTGTAAGTTTGCATTCGTCAATTAATCTCTGATAACTTATTGCAACTTCGATAGAATTCAAATCTTCTCGCTGAATATTCTCTACCAATGCCATTTCAAGCATACCCTGATCATCAGCAATTCTGATATATGCTGAAATTTTATTCAATCCTGCAATTTTTGCTGCTCTCAGCCTTCTTTCACCTGAGATAAGTTGATACTTGCCATTTTCAAGAATTCTGACTGTTATTGGTTGAATCAAACCTAGTTCTTTAATGGAATCTGCCAACTCATGAAGAGTTTCCTCATCAAATGTCGAACGCGGTTGATATGGATTTGCTTCAATAAAATTTATATCTATTTCATTGGGTTCTCTTTGCTTACCTATCTGTAATGCCGATGATGTATCTATAAGTGCATCAAGCCCTCTACCCAAAGCATTTTTCTTTGCCATAATTAAATTATAATTTTTTCTTCTTCGTTTATTTTTGTCATTTTATTTCTCTGCAAAAGTTCTCTGGCAAGGTTCAAATAGTTTGCAGCACCCTTTGAAGTTACATCATAATCAAAAATTGTTTGCCCAAAACTAGGAGCTTCTCCTAATTTAACATTACGATGAACAACTGTTTCAAAAACCATCGTATCAAAGTGTTTTCTTACCTCTTCGAGAATTTGATCCGACAATCTCAATCTTGAGTCATACATTGTCATTACAAATCCTTCAATATCCAAATCAGGATTAAGATGGCCCTGCACAATTCTAATTGTATTTAGCAATTTTCCTAAGCCTTCTAGCGCAAAAAATTCGCATTGAACAGGAATTAAGACTGAATCAGATGCAGTAAGTGCGTTAACAACAATTAATCCCAAAGAAGGAGAACAATCAATTAGTATAAAATCATACTCGTCTTTAATTTTTTCGAGTACCAGTTTGAGGACTTTCTCTCTATTCGGCAGTTCTAACATTTCAATCTCTGCTCCAACTAGATCTATATGACTTGGTAATAAAAATAATCCCGGAATATTACATGATAACACCACATTTCGAGGGTCTTCATCCCTAATTAAAGTCTCGTATAATCCGGTACGAATATTTCTTACATCAAAACCTAATCCGGAAGTCGCATTTGCCTGTGGATCAGCATCAACAATCAAAACTTTATATTCTAATACTGCTAGACTTGCAGCAAGATTAATTGCTGTAGTTGTCTTTCCGACTCCTCCTTTTTGATTAGCTAATGTTATTATTTTTCCCATCTATTAAGTATTAAATTTTGCAAGTCAAAATTACAACTAATCATGCAATTTTTTTTGCTCTCAAATGCTTTTTATCAACATTATTAACATAAATTATCAAATATCTGAGTATTATTCTGATTATCAAATGTTTACAAATGTTAATTGTTGATATTTTTAAGAATAATTGTAAGATCCTCGATATTATTAATTTCTTTTGGAAGCATGATATCAGAATATTTTTCGATAAACTCATAAATCTCTAATCTATTGTAGATATTATGCTTATTGTCAGTTTTAATTTTCAAATGTTTGTCTTGTGCAACCAAAAAATATCCATGAAAAAATTTGCCAGCAGTTTTACAGGCACAGGTTTTATACTGAAATTTTGTTTCAGCTAGTTTAATAGTATCTCCTGCTAAAACTTTTCCAAAACTCCATGATTCCATTCCATAATTTTCCTCATCAAAATAAATATTTACAAAAGCAAAGTCTTTTCCTGTAATGAGATTTACTTCTTCGGGAATTAGAAATTCCTTTTTACTTGAGTTTTGATCTTCTTTGGCTTTTATGAAAGTGTAATAGGAACCTTTTTTTGCGATTACCTGAGCATTTTTAGTAAATCCATCCGAATAGATTATGGTAGCTTCTTGCCATTCTTTTTTCAAAGAGCAGGAGTTTATTAAAAGAGCAAATAAAACAAAACTAAATATCCTCAAATAATTCATCATCTTCGAAAAACTCAGGATTAAATTCATCTATTAGCGAATTCTCTAAATAAAGCATTTTTAAAACTGCAACAGCCGCTTCTTCTCCCTTATTTCCATGTTTTCCTCCTGCCCTTTCTTTAGCCTGTTGTAAGTCATTGGTGGTCAACACTCCAAAAGAGACAGGAATACCTGTTTCAAGTCCAAGCTTCATAATTCCATCTGCAACCGAAGAACAAATAAAATCAAAGTGTCTGGTCTCTCCCTGAATGATACAGCCTAAACATATAACAGCATCAACCTGTGCATAATCTATAAGGTACTGAGAACCCAAAACTAACTCATAGCTTCCGGGTACATATTTCAAAATAATATCTGTTTCGGTATAGCCATATTTATTTAAAATCCTAACAGCTCCATTAGCCAAGCTATCAGTAATCTCCCGATTCCATTCCGAAACTGCTATTCCTATTTTATATCCCGTCTCTTTAGTTTGAAATTGAATTCCAGATTCAGAATATTCAGATAAATTTTTTAACGAACTTGCCATAATATTAAAAAAACGGGGCTGTAAGCCCCTTTATAAATATTGTAATGATGAATTTTATAATTTCATCTCAACTCTTTGGATGTATTTTTCAATTTCTTGTTGTTGAGGAGTTTCATAATATTCTTTATCAATTCTTTGATATAATTCCAAAGCCTGTTTATTATCTCCAAGTAGTTCACAAGTGCGACCAGCTTTCATTATAAAAATAGGGGATAAAAACTCGTTGTCAGCTTTTTCTGCTGCCTCTAAATAGAGTTCTAATGCTTCATCCATATTTCCCAATTCCATATTTGCATCTCCGATTAAACAAATTGCCATTGCTCCAACCATTGGATCCTTACTTTTAAAATCTTCAAGCATATCGATAGCTGCTTCAAAATCGCCTAATCTCATATAACAAACCCCGGCATAATATTTTGCAGCATTACCCATCGGAGTTCTTCCATAATTATCAATAATTTCTAAGAAACCCGGATAAGCCCAGTCACCGTTTAACGCAAGATTAAACGAGTCTTTTTCAAAATAAAATTCAGCTTTATAGGCTTCAGACCATGCTTCCTGAATACGTGGTTCTCTGATTAATTTAAAATATCCAATAACCAGTAAAACTAAAACCAAAATTCCACCCAAACCATACATAAAAGCTTTCTGGTTTGTTTCAATAAAATTCTCAGCACGACTTAAAGCAGACTCGACCGATTTAAAACTATTATTCTCCGGTACATTTTTTTTACTTTTTGCCATAGTCTATTAAATTTCCAAATTAAGGCTGCAAATTTAAATCATTTAATTGAATTATATTATAAATTAAGCTTATTTTTTCAAAAATAATTATTATTCAAAATCCCAATTTCTAATAATAAGTTTATTTATCTCATTCTCTGTATCAATTACAAATTAATATTGTTGTAAATTTTTATAGTTTTGTAGCAAAATTTAGATAATGTATTTAAAGAATCTCTCACTTATTAACTTTAAAAATTTTGAAAATTTTGAAATAGATCTTTGCCCCAAAATAAATTGTTTTACTGGAGATAATGGTACTGGCAAAACAAACATTTTGGATAGTATACATTATTTGTCTTTTTGTAAAAGCTTTTTAAATTTCAGCGATCGGCAAAATATCAGAATAGGAGAAGACTTTTTTGTAATTGAGGGAGCTTTTAATCTTTATGATAAAACAGAAACCATTTATTGTGGTCAATATGCCAACAAAAGGAAATCTTTCCGTCGAAATGGTGTTGAATATCAAAAACTCTCCGAACATATCGGTCTGCTTCCGGTAGTTTTTACAAATCCTTATGATTCGAATCTTATTCATGAAGGTAGCGAGCTTCGCAGAAAGTTCTCGGATTCGGTAATTTCTCAATTTGACCATAACTATCTTAACGATCTCATTAATTATAATCGAATTCTTGAGCAGCGAAACAATATGCTTAAAAATGTTCAGAAAGGCGCTAAACTTGACCATGACGAAGTTGAGGTTTGGAATATACAACTTGCAGAAACAGGAAAAAGAATTTTTAATTCCAGAAAAAACTTTGCTGAAGAAATAGTTGAAATTTTTCAGAACTATTATAGCTTAATCTCTGATAATAAAGAAAATGTTCAGTTTATCTATCAGTCTCAGCTTCACAATGAAGAACTTTTAAGCTTATTAGAAAGAAATCTAGAAAGAGATATAATTCTTGGCTATACCTCTTCCGGAATTCATAAAGATGATTTCGATTTCAGAATAGATAATATGCCTATAAAGAGGTTTGGTTCACAAGGACAGCAAAAAACATTTGTTATAAGTCTTAAATTTGCATGGTTCGGGTATATAAAAAAGAAAACAAATCTGGCACCGATATTGCTTTTGGATGACATCTTTGACAAACTGGATAAGAAAAGGGTGAAAGTTATCACAAAACTAGTTTCACAAAATGACTTTGGACAGATTTTTATAACTGACACCAGCTATACCAGAATGCCGGATATATTAAAAAATTTGCAAATTGACTATAAAATATTAAATTTGTCAACAAATGAAATAACAGTTAATGAAGTCAATAATTAGTATAAAATTTAACAAAATTGGACATTAATTAAAATTATATGTATATGAAAAAGGTTGTTTTAATTATTTCAACTATTCTTCTGATAAGTACAGGAAACCTAATTTCTCAGAATCTCAGGTCAGAATACACACAAAAAATTGTTGGGACATGGAAAGTAGATTCTCTGGAAATAGGTAGCTTCAACTTGAGCCCCCAATACGAAGAAATTGTAAGACAAAAAATGCCTGAGATAATTGCTATGACAGAAGTAAGATTTATGTCGAATAAAAAATATTTCAAACAGGGTTTTGAAGGTACGACAGAAGGGCATTGGGATATATCGAAAGATGGTCAGTATATTATTGTAAAGAGTGATGGTAGCTCTGAAGTCTCACGCACAAAGATAATATCATTGACAAACGACAAATTAATTATGGCTCCCGACGATGAGAACGCTGCTAACTCAAAGGCTTATTTATATAAAGTACAATAATGGGAATGACAGGCAGATCTCTAATTATAGCGGTAGATTTTGACGGGACTATAGTTGAACACAAATACCCTGAAATAGGACCAATTATTCCGGGTTCATTTGAAGTCTTACGCGAACTTCAAGAACAAGGCCACAAGCTTATTTTATGGACAGTTCGTGATGGTATTGACCTTCAAAATGCTGTTGACTTTTGTCTCGAAAACGGTCTGATGTTTTATGCTGTTAATGAATCTCACCCTAACGAAGAATTCAATAAATATATAAGTCGTAAAATTAATGCTGATATTTTTATTGATGACAGAAATGTTGGAGGATTTATTGGTTGGGACAATATCAGACAAATTCTATTACCTGAATCTCAACAAATGACTTCACAACAAATAAACGATACAGAAAATAAAAAGACTTTGTTTCAAAAACTCTTTGGAAAATAAAGACAATCACTTTTTCTCAATATTTTTATAATCAAAGTTTTATGGATATAATTCTCCTTAAAATATTTTACCCAATTTTTAACATACTTTTTTTATACTTTTGCAGTTTATATTAATTGATGAAAATTTCTGTTATAATAGTAAATTATAATGTCAAGCACTTTCTAGAACAATGTTTAAATTCTGTTTTAGAATCTGCAAAGCATTGTGAAACAGAAATTTTTGTTGTTGATAACAATTCCGTCGATGGATCATGTGCGATGGTCAAAAACAAATTTCCTCAAGTAAAACTAATTGAAAATAAAAAGAATTATGGCTTTTCTTATGCTAATAACCAAGCCATAAAACAATCTTGTGGAGACTATGTCTTATTATTAAACCCTGATACTGTTATTGAAGAAAAAACCCTGATAACAATAAGCAATTTTATGGATTCACATCCTGATGCAGGATGTCTTGGTGTAAAAATGATAGATGGTAAAGGGAGATTTCTACCTGAGTCAAAACGAGGATTACCTACTCCAAAGGTAGCATTTTATAAAATTTTCGGTTTGTCGCGCATCTTTCCAAAATCTGTAAAATTTGGACAATACCATCTTAGTTATCTGGATAAAGAAAAAACACATATTGTTGATGTCATTGCTGGAGCATTTATGCTATTACGCAAAGAGACCTTGAATAAAATTGGATTACTTGACGAGACATTCTTTATGTACGGAGAAGATATAGATATTTCATACCGAATTAGTCTTGCTGGTTACAAAAATTATTATCTACCAGAAACTACAATTATTCATTACAAAGGAGAAAGCACAAAAAAAAGTAGCATTAATTATGTCTTGGTATTTTATAATGCTATGATAATTTTCGCAAAAAAGCACTTCTCGAAACGTAATGCAGGAGCTTTTATAACTTTAATAAAATTCGCTATTTATATCAGAGCCGCACTAGCTATAATATATAGATTTGTGAGAAACCTAATCACTCCTTTCTTTGATGCTTTAATTATTTTATGTGGTTTTTTAGCTATAACACCTATTTGGTCGAATTATAAATTTGGAATTGAAGATGCATATCCTCAAGATGTTTATTATTATGCTTTATCTGGATACATATTTGTTTGGTTAATTTCCCTTATGTTTCTTGGCGGTTACGACAAGCCTGTAAAACTGATAAACGTTTTTAAAGGATTGCTGTCCGGAACACTAATAATTCTTATATTTTACTCATTATTACCTGTTAATTTAAGATTTTCTCGAGCTGTAATACTTTTAGGTTCGGCGTGGGCTACTTTATTAATCCCAATATTTAGACTTGCACTACACTATACTGGCAGAAATGCGTTCAGAATCAGTTTGCCCGGAAAAAAACGTGTAGCAATAGTTGGCTCCAAAAAAGAAAGCAACGAATTAGTTAAACTTTTAAATAACAACAATCCTAAAATCAAAATCAGCGCCTTTGTAAATCCTGGGAAAGATAGCTCAGACAGTTTCTTTGCAGGGAATCTGACGCAACTTGACGAAATAATCAAAATAAATAAAATTGATGAAATAATATTTTGTGCTAAAAATCTACAATCGCAGCAGATTATACAAACAATGCTGCAACTCAACAATCCACGAATGGATTACAAAATTGCCAGCCCTGACGGATTTTCAGTAATTGGGAGCAACTCGATTAACACCACTGGAGAATTGTACAATATTGATATTAACAGCATTGCCAAGCCCGAAAATCAAAGAAATAAAAGAATGTTAGATTTCTCGTTTTCAATGCTATTTCTTATAATTAGTCCTATTCTGATTTTTTTAATCAAAAAACCTGGTAAAATGATTAAAAATGTTTTAATGGTTTTAACAGGCTTAAAAACTTTTGTCGCTTATTGCGAATACGAAGGTGTTGATACAAGTATGTTACCAAAAATCAGAAAAGGAATATTTTCGCCTGTTAGTTTTTTAAAAAAGTCCGAGATATCTATCTCAGTTGCTGAACGACTAAATGTGATGTATGCAAAAGATTATAAGCTCATGCAAGATTTTACAATTATTTTGAAATCATGGAAAAAATTGGGAAAATATTAGAAAATGATAATATCATTTTAAGAAAACCAGAGCCTGAAGATCTTGAGTTTTTATTCAGTCTCGAGAACAATCCAGATTACTGGTTTATTAGTGATACCCGAACTCCTTTTTCGAAATGGCAAATAAAACAACATATAGAAAATAGTGTTTATGATATATTTACTAATAAAGAATTAAGACTTATAATTGAACAAAAATCCGACAAAAAACAAATTGGAATTATAGACCTTTTTGAGTTTGACCCCGTTCACTCAAGGGCAGGAGTAGGAATTTTGATAAATAAGGAATTTCAAAATAAAACTTATGCCTTACAAACCCTATCTATAATTATTAATTATTCTTTTCGAATTCTGAAACTAAACCAGATTTGGTGTAATATTGACCAAGAGAATTACGTTAGTATTAAACTATTTACAAAAATGGGATTTAATAATTGTGGTCATTTAAAAGAATGGAAAAATAAAGCTAAGACTTTTTCAGATGTACTAATTTTTCAGCTCCTAAATACTTTTTAATTTTTAATAGATTTAAAACAATTAATCTGACAAATAATATGAAAAAGATAAAAAACACCTACTTATCGCTTAAAGCAACAATTTTGATAAGTTTTTTATCGGTGTTGGGATTTACTTCATGTGATGGGGGAGACATTCAACCTGAATATGGTGTGCCTACTGTTAGGGCAAAATCAATAAAATTGCAACAAGAAGAAAATGATTTGGTAATAAAAAAAGATATTGATTCATTTGATTCAGCACAAAGAGAAGAATAGCCTACTCTTTAATTAGATCATTAAAGCTTTTTATTTTCTCAAAGAATTTGACTCCTCCATTCTTAACACATTCGCCCATAACAATTGTCAATCCGTTTGTTATAAAGAAGTAAGGGGCTCCAATCTTATAGTTATAATTCCAAATCTGATCAAAAACTTCCTGTTTTAGACTGACAGAAGGTGCCTTACATTCGATTATCATTAGAGGTTTAAATTCTTTGTTATAAATTAAAGCATCAAATCTGTACTTGCGCCCGGCAACAGATAGTGATTTTTCAACAGAAACTAAATTAACAGGAAAGCCAAATTCTGAAACTAAAAATTTTAACAAATTTTGGCGAACCCATTCCTCCGGAGTACAAACAATCCAAGTTTTGCGAAATTCATCATAAATCAGATTTTTCTCAGCTTCTGATTTTAGCTTAAATTCATATGTTTTAAAACCAAGTATATTAAATGGATTAGTCATTCTTAAATCTAATCATTAAATAATCCATACATGCTACATTTGCATCCTTTGCTTCTGTCCAGACATATACCGTATCAACACCCATAATCATATAATTAATGTTTAATGGATAATCAATATATGTGTTTTCGAATTTCCAAACAGAGGGGTCAGGACGTTTGAGAGGATAACCTGCATATACCATCTTATTACCAATACTTGCCGACATTTCGTATATAATCATTGAATCTGCTATTTTTAGTTTCATCGTATCAAACACAACAGTGTCTTTATCAAAAAGACGAAATGTTTGTCCAAGAAATAAAGAATCTGAAACTTTTGTCCATTGTTCAAATGAACTTCCGGACTCAGATTTTATTTCCCATATACCCTGAAGCCAAACAGGAAAATCATCATTCTCCTGCGAAAATATAGTTGTGCTAAAAAGAATAAATGATATATAAATTATACAATTTTTCATCCTTCAAATTTACAAATATTTTCAGACTATCAAAAACTGAGCCTTCTGTTAAATATTAAATTTATACTTATGTTAATAATCTAATTTTATCATATCATTTTTTTTGATTTATTTCGTTTTTTATAAAAACAGAGATTTTGAAAAGATTATTCTTTATATCAGCAAGCATAATAATTTGGACTATCTCTCATTGTCAGATTGATAGCCTTAATTTGACAAAATATGATTTCAGTTTTTATTATAATGAAGGCGTTTATCTTGATTTTACATCTTTTAGGAACAACACACCAATTTCTTTAGAATCAATAATTTATCCGCAATCTGATGATGAATATTTTTTTGAGAGAATAGATACTGTTAAAACTATCGTATTTATTGATAAGTATGGAATGAATGTATCATTAAATGCTGATAAAATTTGGGGATATTCAAAAAACGGCAAACCCTATATTTATTGGGCTGACAAATTTAATCTTATTCCTTTTATTGGTTCTGTCTGTCATTTCATAACTACAGTAACTGTAAAATACACAACATATCGTGACCCTTTTTATGATCCTTATTATTACAATCCTGCATCTAGAACTTATCAAACCGAAGAATTACGTCAATTTCTTATAGATACTCAAACTGGTAAAGTAATAGAATATAATATTTCAAATGTAGAAGCTATCCTTAAAAGAGAACCAGAATTATATAACGAATTCTCAAAACTCAGCAAAAGAAAGAAAAATAAACAATTGTTTTATTATGTTAAATTATATAATGAGAGAAGAGATTATTTAATACCTGACTAAATATTTTATAATTTTTGTTATTATGAAAAATATATTATCAATACTTGTAATTCTTTTTATTACTTCTCAAGGCTACTCACAGTTAAAAATACCGGTTGGCACAAATTCGGATTTAAATAAATTTATGAAATCCACTACATATTTCGTGTTAAAAAACGATTTAATGTCAGACTTTAACGATGCTTTAAAAGAAGCTGCTGAGAAACATTGGACAATTACACCTTACGAATTTATATATTTATCAGACTTTGAAAAACTAAAAAAAGATACAGATAAATCATTTTTAATGATAAATCAAGTCTATTTTGAAAAAGACAAATCTCAAACTCTTTTTGACTTCCTTATACTAACAATTGGTGGAAATTACAAAACAATTGACGATATGCCCACTTTATGTGCCGTGCCACTTTGCTATAATGGAGCTATGGAATCGGAATATGATTACAAGACAGGTTTAATGATTAAATTCATTCAGAATCATATCTTAACATGTAAACAAAATCCCGATTTAAACGAAAATAATATTGCAGATTTTTATATGAGTAAAAACGACAGTCTTAAAGGGAAAACACTTTTCTTACTTAAAGAAGAGGTTGCTCCTGATATACGAACAAAAAACTCATTTGCAAGCGCTTATCCATACAATTTTGATTATACTACAAGAGATAACATCACAAGCTTAATAAATAAAAACACCAAAGACGGATTAATACTTCATATTTTAGGTCCTCAAATAAAAAGCACATTATCTTATTGTATAAAAATAATAATTGATACTGAAAACGGATTTGTATATTATTATGATATGCATAAAATAAACAAAAATAATCCAGCACATCTTCTAGAGAGTGATCTAAAAAAACTTGCAAAGAAAGAATGAATTACGAAGAAGTATTAGATTTTATGTTCAAATCTCTGCCTATGTATCAACGCATAGGTCAGGCTGCTTATAAAGCTAATTTAGACAATACCTTAGCTTTGGATAAACATTTTAATTATCCTCATAAAACTTTCAAAACAATACATATTGCAGGAACAAATGGGAAGGGTTCAGTGTCACATAGTTTAGCCTCAATATTACAGGAAGCCGGATACAAAACAGGTCTATACACTTCTCCACATCTGGTTGATTATAGAGAACGAATAAGAGTAAATGGACAAATGATATCTAAACAATACGTTACAGATTTTATTAATAATAATATAGGTATAATAAACAAAATCAAACCTTCATTTTTCGAAATGTCGGTCGCCCTCGCATTTGATTATTTCAGATTTTATAATGTTGACGTAGCTGTTGTTGAAGTTGGTTTAGGCGGTCGACTAGACTCAACAAATATAATTTCTCCAGAACTTTCAATCATTACAAATATTGGCTACGATCATACTCAGTTTCTTGGTGATAGCCTAGAGAAAATTTCTGGTGAAAAAGCTGGAATTATTAAACCGAAAACACCTGTAGTTATTGGAGAGACACAGAATGAAACTAAGCCTATTTTTATGCAAACTGCAAACAGGCAGAATTCAGATATTTATTTTGCGGATTCTGAGATATTTGTTCAATTATTGAATAATGACAACACTATAGGATATTATTCAGTTACAAAGAAAGGAACAAATAAGGAGATTAAATTTGATCTCTTTGGATTATATCAGGAAAAAAATCTTACAACGGTTATTAAATCCGTTGAAGTCTTAAAAACTATTGAATTTAACATAAATGAAATTTCCTTTTTGGAAGGACTGATTAATGTTAAGAAAAACACTGGCTTACGAGGACGATGGGAAATTCTTACTCAGCAACCATTGACAATTTGTGATACAGGTCACAATCAAGAAGGACTCAGCTTTGTAATAAAACAGCTACTTGCACAGCAGTTCAAGAAACTGCACATGGTTATTGGCTTTGTAAATGATAAAAACATTACAAAAATTCTTAGTTTATTTCCCACGAATGCCCAGTATTATTTTACTCAAGCATCTGTCCCCAGAGCAATGCCTGCAATAGAACTACAAAAAGAAGCACTTAATTACAATCTATATGGTGATTATTATGAGGATGTATTTACTGCTTTCAAATCAGCAAAGGATAATTCGGATGAAAATGATGTGATATTTGTTGGTGGTAGCACATTCATAGTAGGCGATTTAATATCAAGTACCTAATTTTCAAGTTGTTAAAAATATATTTTAAATTTTCTCAAAAACATTTTGCAGATATAAAAAACAACTATATATTTGCAGTCCCAAAAAGGGAAACGTTATTTAAAATAAAAGGGAGCTTAGCTCAGCTGGTTCAGAGCACCTGCCTTACAAGCAGGGGGTCAATGGTTCGAATCCATTAGTTCCCACCAAAGCCTCACAATTTGTGGGGCTTTTATATTATTACACATTTAAGAATGATTCTGTCTATGAGATTTACGGAGATTAGCTCAGCTGGTTCAGAGCATCCTCGACAATA
>JAQVEY010000313.1 GCA_028697515.1 Bacteroidales bacterium
TGCAGAACCGAAAGATGCACTTGTAGCAAATCGTGCTGCAAAAATAAAATTTCTGTGAATAGGTTGATAGTACCTAAAATCGGCTCCAGTTACAAATAAATCAGTATCTTTTTTATCTAGTCTTTTGTAAAATTCTCCAAAAACTTTAAATCTTGCTCCTGATAGAATATTTGTGCAAATTTGTTTAGTGTTATCAAAAATATACTCAGCTTTAATTCCGCCCCAATAGTCATACATATTGTCTGCAATTAAACTTTGATAATCAACAGATAAAAACGAATTCATGTTTTGTCTGAGATTTGCTGTAACCTGAAAAGCCCCAACCTGAGAAAATGGATAACGCATCTTGTAAAAACCTTCGTGAGTAAAAGTCTTGATGTAAAATCCATTTATGTAGTTATTAATTACTTGGCGATGCAAAATAACTTGTTTATTCCAACGTTTTTTTAAATTCTCAAAACTCAAAAGATATTCATTACTATCAAAATTCCCAGAAAATCGGAAGCCAGCTGTTATTCTATAATCTTCAAACAAATCCTGAGTGCCGACTTTAAAAATCATGTTAAATCCAGGATTGAAATAAAATGCTGAACCAGTAAAAGCCTGATAGGAGCTGCTTAAGAAACCAAAATCAATCTGACTAACAACATAATTTGTATAAAATGTAGTTTGATATTTTCCCATTCGTGGTTCTTTTGCATTACCTTTTTCGTCAAATTCGATTCTGTCGGCTGTTGCAGTTTTTATCAATTCAGGTTCAAAATCGTAGTTATTTATATTTACTAAATATTCTGAAGGTTCTATTTGGATATTTGCCAAAGAATCAGCAATAATCAGTTTATTTTGTTTTATATCAATTTCTTTTTTTCTATTATTCTCCTTCTCTATATTCTTTCTAAAAGTCGTTTTGTCTGTTCCCTGAACGCTTGCTGGCAAATCATTGTTAAAAAGGATTTTGTATTTAGAGTCTGAATAATACAATATTGTATTTGCATCAGAGAACTTATCTGTACTATATTCCAAAATATTATTTTTATAATTAGTTAGTTGTCGCTTATTCTGAAAAAATCTGTAATGAGTGGTTGTATCAATAAAACTTATTGCAGAATCAATTTGAGCTGAGTATATATTCTTTATTCCATTTTCGTCAGAAATAAAGGTATACGTCTTGTTTTTATAATCAGGAAATTCTTCATGAATATCATCAGAATTTGTTATCTGCTCAATCCTTTTTGTATTCATATCATATATAAATACATCATTAAATTTCTGAGTCTCCACAATATTGTTTCGTTTATCACCTAAGACATTTTCTTTTCTTTTAGAGGAAAATATTATCTGTTGTGATTTATTAACAAAGCTGGGAGTATAATCGTCAGCATTATCTTGAGTAATATTAACCAGAGTATTTGCTAGAATATTAAAGATGAAAATGTCTGATTGCCCATTATTAAAGCCTGCAATAACAAGGTTCATACCGTCATGAGAATAATCAAATGAATTTACTTTTTCAAGAGCGGTTAATTCAATTTCTTTGTATTCTTTCGTTTCGAAATTATAAGTGGTATAGTATATTTCCCCCTTTTTTTCAATAATAAATCCTAAAAGAATTCCACTTGGATGCCATTTTAAAACTGGATATGAATAATCGGTAATTTGCTCAAGTTTATGTTCTCGTTTGAAAATAACTGTAGTTTTACCTGTTTGAATATCTTTTACCTTAACTCTATATTTTCCTAGTATGTTCTCAGTCCAAGCAATTTTGTCAGCATTGCTATTATATTGAACCTGATAATATTTTGTTTCTTTTTTACTTTTTCTAAATGTGTTAACACCACTTGGGTCGTCTGCTGTTAAAGCAAATGTGTCATATTGAGCCTTGTAAAAGTCTGTCATGTTTTGCTGCAACATAGACATTGATATTCCTAAAACATACAAAAATCCACTTTCAGGATTTTTAGTTACACGGGTTAAGTAAACTATATTTGGGATAACTTGTTTTCCGTAAGTTTTTGCAATATAATTCCATATAGCATGTCCCACAATAGCGGCATCTTCACCGTTGAGTTGGTTGAAATTATCAAATTTGCCGGCATTAAGAGCGTTACGAGTAAGATTATCAGATTCAGAGTTCCATTCCTCTGATACGAATTTTAACATCCCATCAATATACCAGTTTGGCATATTAATTAAAGTACTATTTGCTACTTTTGTTGAAATTTCAGATCCGTAAAGCATTTCATTAAGAAAAACATTGGCTATTGCCGATTGAACTTGTTGCTGGAAGCTGAGAAGGTCGCCTTCTACGAAAAGAAATGCAATATTATCTATAACTTTAGTAACCCCACCAATATTGTACTGATCGTCTCCGGTATTTAAACCAATGTTACTTTGTCTAAAATCAGATAAATTTTGATAAACTACAAATACAATTCTCTGTTTTAGTTGGTGCTCGAAAAAATTTTCTGTTTCCGATAGTTGGTTATTGGCTATAGTCGCAGTTGTTAAAGCAATATCTCTGCTTCCTGCATAAAAATATACATCAAATCTTTGAAAACGAAAATAAAACCATTCATAGTTGTCAAACTGAACACGATTTTTACCAAAATCCATTTGATGACCATTATAAAACTGGGCTGAAATACTGAGATTGATGAATATCAGTAAAAGTGTTACTGCTATTTTAATTTTCGCTGTCAATGTTTCAATATTAATTATGGCTGCAAATTACGAAATTATTCAATATTTATAATTATAATATTAAGATTTAAGCTCTTTTTCTATCTTTGTCTTAAAATTGCATTTAAAATAATTAGATATGAAAAGTTTGTTTTTGGTCTTATCAGCGTTCATAATTGTTGGAAGTCTAAATGCTCAGGACGATGTGTCTAAACCTGAAAAAATTAAAACTGGATGGAATTTTGGTTTTTTGCCTGTTGTGTCCTTTAACTCTGATCTTGGTTTTCAGTATGGAGTATTAACAAATGTTTATAATTATGGTGATGGTTCTACTTTTCCAAAGTATAAGCACTCTATATATGCTGAAGTGAGTCGTTATACTAAAGGATCTGGTATTTATCGCTTGTTTTATGATTCCGAATTTCTTATACCAAAAATAAGAATAACCGCAGATTTTTCATATTTGCCTGATCAGGCTCTCGATTTCTTTGGTTTTAATGGATATGATGCAGTTTATAATGCTAATTACAAGGATGTTACATCTGCAGATTATAAAACACGAATGTTTTATAAACATTTAAGAAATATTTGGAGATTTAAACTTGATTTTCAGGGTTCAACAGGTTTTGAAAATTTAAATTGGGTACTCGGATATAATTTTATGGATATCGAAATAGGTACGGTACCAATTGATAAACTAAACGAAGGTAAGGACTCTATTGATATGTTACCTGCCGTGAACAGTCTATTTGACAACTATGTTGAGTGGGGAATAATCAAGCCTGAAGAAGCTACAGGAGGATTACATAATAGTTTAAAACTTGGTTTAGTGTACGATACACGTGATAATGAACCCTGTCCAATGAAAGGAGTGTGGTCAGAAGTTGTATTATTTAACAGTTTTAGTGAGAATTATACCTTTGGAAAACTTGCATTAACACACAGACAATATTTTACTATAGTACCAGATGACTTATCATTTGCATATCGTCTTGGTTATCAGGGGGTTATATACGGCGATGCGCCTTTTTACTTAATGCCTTATATGATTTATTCGTATATGCCTTCTTCTACTGTTGATGGCC
>JAQVEY010000314.1 GCA_028697515.1 Bacteroidales bacterium
CTAATATCCGTTATCTGATTTAACATATTATTCCCATTATAAGAGAAGCATTCATCAGAATTTGAGCAATATGATGTACTTTTTACATACATTGGCTCACCATATTGGAAACAACTATTTTCCCAGTCTATCGAAGCAACAATACAATTCCCGGGATCTTCAAATGTTAGTGTAATTTCGTCCTCACCGGCAGGTCTGTTTGATCCATCCATAACTACTACTTTATAAGTATATGTTCCTGATTGAGAAATATTGTGGGTAAGATTAGAATTACAATGTGCAAACTGCACCCCATTCGAAAACCAATTATAGATTACTTGACCAATGGCATCCGTCTCAACATTAATTGTAAAATCATGACCTAATACAGGTGTTTCAGGATCACATGTCAAATTAACATAAACTGGTTGAAACATATCTCTAACACTGATAATATTTTGACATGCTGCAACAATACTATTTTGAGAATTGAAAACAGTAACTGTATGATAATAATCGTCCGTAAAATTATAAGAATGCCAGTCTGATGAAACCCAAATTTCATTAGTATATATTTCGTTCACAAATCCATCTCCAAAATCAAAAACATAAGTGTAATAAACATTATCGTCTTGTACAGCTTCAAGATGCACAGTAGTATAAACAGGCTCATCTGGCATCACTAATTCATCCGTAACACAATTTATAACTAAGTTGTTTGGGTTTAATACAGTAATATAATTTGTTTTAGTAATCCCATGACTCATTTCTCCTAAATATGCACGTAAACCAACACTATATATTCCATCCTCATAATATCTTATTATCGGGTTTATTTCTTGTGAACTATTTGGTGTCCCTCCGTTGAAAGACCAATCATAAGTACTTGAGTTGAAACTTGTATTTATGAATTCGACAGGTTCTCCCATATTTACTATGGTACTACCGTTGACAGTAAAAGAAGCAACAGGTTTATCGGCTGGCCAAACCTGAACATATTCTTCTTTTTCCACATAACAAGTTTCACCGTAAATGTCTGTAACTGTTAGACTAACATCAAAATGACCTTGCGTTGCATAATATATTACCGGCGATAATTCTGTAGAAGTAGATGGACTTCCTCCTGAAAAGTTCCAACTATACGATAAACCCTCACCTGATTCTGTAGGATAAAATTGAACATAATTTTGTGCTGCAATTTCTACTCTTGGAATATTACTATAGTTTGTAAATTCCAAATTGCTACAAAAGTCACAATTTAATTCTTCCCCTTCTTTACTATAGTTCATATCTAAAAAATACGTACTACTTTCAATTATAGCAGGATCATTAAGTTTTAATAATACTGCCATTACTTTATAACCTTGGCCAACTTCAACAACAGGATTCCAAGCATAAACATCTTGATTTAGATAAAACTCCTGAAAGCTACTTTCAACTAAATTATTATTATTGTCCCAAGCTCCAACAGCACAATAAAAATTACCATATTGACCGGATTCCTGTCTTATTTGAAGATTAATATTCATTTGTCCCACATCGGATGCCGTTTCAACATGTGAAATTATACTACTATATTTTGGGATAAGAAAATCATAAGATCCATTTCCGGTCGAAAATGCTAATTGTCCTAAATCTTGATTGTTATAATTCAAAAGATTAGAGAGAAATTGTTTTGTAACAAATTGAGCAGTAAATGATGCCAATATCTGGTCGCTGGAACTAAATCCCGAGTTAGGCATTTGTGTGTTTGAATAATCGAAAAGCAGCTTTAATTTATCTGGATAATTACTTGTATTTACATCTGCAATCATATTAAAATTGGTTAGCAGATTTTTGATATATATAATTCCCAAATCCTGTTGGGTTGCTAAATAATAAAAAAAAATGCCACGATAATAGGGCGATAAATCATTTAAACTGTTTATGTAAAAAATACCCGTATTCTTTTCGTTTGAGTTCTCAATATAGCTATTACACTTTTTAATAAAATCAGAATATGTTTGCAACTCAATTTCAGGATAGCAGTAGGCTTGAGACATAGTACTTAATCCTTCGTCCATCCAGCTAAAATCGACATTACCTATTGTTGTACCATAAAAAAAAACAGGATTTAACGACCTTGTTATCCAGTGAAAGGCTTCGTGTGCAACAATATGCGCTAAGGCATTATTTTCGCTGCCATAGCTGTTGAAATTTGAAAGGTTTTGATTGTTTGCACGGAATGCAAACCCAACGTCGTTTTCCCCTAATGTTACTATTGTGCCAGCCTGTGAGGATGTCGTTAACTTAGTTCTGTAATAAGTAGGATAATTATTTGACGAGGGATTAGTGATACAAGTAACAATTGTTCCATCATCATCAACAAACTGATTAGCTAAAATTAATTGATCTGTAATATATTTGGTACAGACTTCATTAAAACGATTGTTTACATATCCAACATATTCAAGAGCCAGTGCATTGTTAAATCCATACATTTGTTTTAGATATGAGTATTTTATTGTTTGTCCGGTTGGGTCCAAAGTTTTATATGAATAGGATTCAGGAACTAAATAAACATTAGGTAAATTAACATAATTGCCAACGTTGTGTTTTCTATATCTGATTTTATAAAAGCCAGATTGCAAACCCGTAATATTAACTTTAGCCCCGCCCGGATAATAAGTTTCTGGAATTTCTAAAACAGTTATGGATTCAACATTAGTGGAACCAACACTTTCTATTTTTACATCTACCTTGTACATGTTTTCAACATAAGAAGAAGGAATTCTTAAAAGCACATCTGTTGAATTTTCCGGATAATAGTAAACGACATTTTCTCCTTGAGCAATTCCTGACACTGCTTCATTTGAACCGTTCAGATATAAATAAATACCATTATTTCTAAGATCAGATCTATCATTATTCTCGTAATTATAATTATCATCGTTTATCCAAATATTATATAACAAGTTTTTATTATTATCTTCGTATAAAGTATCTTTCGTTCCTGGTTCAAAAAGAAATATGGCTTTGATAAACTTCTTATCTCCAATAATATTAGCGTAAAACTCCAGTTCTCTCCCCTCAAATAATATATGCCCGAAATACTCTGCTTTATAATCATTATGAACATTTACTGCAATTCTTTCTTCCGTATCAAGTGATATTCTATGATGCATAATAGTATCATAAGGCATTTGTTCTTTAGTTTTTTCAATATCTAATAATTCAATGTTCTGATCCCAAAGCCAATATTTCCAATTTATTATACATTCAATTTTTTCTTCAACACTTATCTGTTCGTTCAAGTCCAATTTTTCTAGTAATTGATTAAAATAAAAAACAGTATAATATTTACCATTATATTTTGCATTTAAAGCATGAACATATACATTTGTGTTTGCAGAATAAGTATATTCAAAAAGCATTTCTGCACCATTCAAAACTTTATTAAAAATGTCAATATTTTTAATTGGATATGAGACAAATTTACATTTGTTAAAGTCACGATAATAATCAATTTCCGATGGGGAAGTAATACTTTCGCCTTTATAATACCAAGATTTTACTTCATCATCGCTCGGATTAAAAACAGTTCTGTTCTTCCTCATTTCTCTGTTTTGTTCCAGATAATACGAGAAGTTTTCTAATTTGCTGGTATCAACCAATAATTGCTTTGATGTAATATAGCCTTGAGCAAATGATATCGTAGAAAACAAGCTTATAATAAAGCCAAATACTAATAGTTTTTTCATGGCCTAATTATTTATTGGGGTTATACTGCAAATTATTTTCT
>JAQVEY010000315.1 GCA_028697515.1 Bacteroidales bacterium
AAGTATTGCATATAATTTTTCTGAATCTGTTTTAACATAAGCCTCTTCTTGTTTTAAATCGTTTTTACAAATTAGTTTTATATCGTTTTGAGTTACTTCTGGCAAAAAGAATGCATATTGATTTTCCATTACTGCATTTATATCTGTTTCTGACAGATAAACTTGCATCTGACCTGATTCAATTTTAGAAATATCAATAATATCATTAATAATATTCAGCATTCTCATTCCACTCTTTTCAATCAAACTAATGTATTCTTTTTGTTTTTCGCCTGTAAGATTAGGTCTTTTTAATAAACTTGCAAAACCAATAATACCATTCATCGGCGTTCGAATTTCATGACTCATATTTGCCAAAAATGCGGATTTTAGTTGATCGCTTTCTTCAGCTTTTTCTTTAGCTTTGATTAATTCTTCCTCAGCTCGTTTACGAGTTGTAACATCTCTTGTAACTCCATGAATTCCTATAAGAGTTCCTGCATCATCAAGATATGGAGTTACTATTAGCTCTCCCCATTTGGTGGAACCACCTTTACATATATATTCCAGTTCTAGAATACTCGTATACTTATTGTTTTTTTCTTTAGAGCTTAAGAAATTTTTTACCTCGTTTTCTAATATTTTCTTTCCTCTAACTGCAGACTCAATTGTAAATCTTTCATCGATTGTCTGATTCATATATTCTTCAACTGTAAAACCTGTAAAACCTTTAATCGATGGGGAGACGAACAAACTTTTACCTTTAAAATCCATAAGCCAGACAACATCAGTCATTTTTTCGGCTAATTGCTTGTATTTATTTTCGCTGCTACGCAAAGCCAATTCGGTATTTTTTCGCGATTGTAATTCTTTTCTTAATAATTTGTTTTTTGTCTTTATAATTAATAGAAAAACAAGAAGAATTAAAAATAATGCGACAATTAATGAAGATTGAAAAAACTCATACAGCATATTTTTCTGCCATAAATCAGCATTAAAATCCATTCCGAAAACTGCAGTAACATCTTTGTTTTCTTTATCAAAAATAGGAACTAATACGCTAACCCAGGTTCCCCATCTGTCAGCAATAGGTTCAGAAATTATAGTTCGTTTTTTGTAAAAAGGTTGATATACACTAGAGTCTGCTTCTGTAAATTCTTGACCGGCAGGAGAACAATCAGGTGAATCTGATGGCTCAGAATCGACCATAAAGAATATTTTTCCGTCTCGAATAGTATAAAGATATGTAAATCTGGATTCAGGATTTACAGTCATAACTTCTTTAAGAAGTTTTTTAAGTTCATGATACTCTTTTTTATTTAGATCTGATTCTATTCCGCTTAGGCTATCAACTAATTCAAATGGTAAAAGAATCTCAATAGATTCTCCGATTCGCTGTATTCTTTCAAGATTTTTTGTTTCTATGTTATTCCATGAATAGTTGAGATAAAAAAAACCACCAATTATTGCGCATACAAAAATTAGTATTTCAGGTAAAATATTTGACAAAAATTTCCTTTTGTTCATGTACAATTATTTAGATTTATCCACCTAAAAAATTATAAATAATATGTACCAAAGTTACATAAATTTATAATAAACACATATTTAATTAGTATTTATTTTATTATAAAAATTGATTGTTTTTCTTTAAGAATACTGAAACTTTAGCCTTAAACCAGTATTACGAAGCTAATTATAATCTTTTAAGACAGTTTTAAACCACCTACGATTTCTTTTATGTCTCTTATTCCGTTTTTCTTACAATATACTTCCAGACCTTTAATTATTCTTTCAGTTATATCAGGCTCTATGAAATTTGCTGTTCCAATTTGAACACATGATGCACCTGCTAGTAAAAATTCTATTGCATCTTCTGTTGTCATTATTCCTCCAAGTCCGCATATTGGTATTTTAACCACTTTTGATACTTGCCAAACCATTCTGATAGCAATTGGCTTAATCGCCGGTCCTGATAACCCTCCTGTAATTGTAGAAAGTTTAGGTTTTCTGGTTTTTACATCAATTGCCATTCCCAAAAGTGTATTAATTAAAGAAATACTATCAGCTCCGTTATCTTCTGCAGTTTTAGCAATGGAAGCAATATCCGTTACATTTGGAGATAGTTTTACCATTAAATGCTTTGTATAAACTTTTCTCACTGCTTTAATAACCTCTGCTGCTGCATTACAACTTGTTCCAAAAGCCATTCCTCCCTCTTTAACGTTTGGGCAGGATATATTTAATTCTATAGCAGGAATATTTTCCAGTTCATTTATTATTTCTGCAGTTTTTACATAATCATCTATTGTAGAACCACTTACGTTAACAAAAATGTTTGTTTTATAATCTTTAATCGAAGGATAAATATTTTTACAAAATACATCAACACCCTTATTTTGCAAACCAACTGCATTAAGCATACCTGATGGGGTTTCAGCCATTCTAGGATATGGATTGCCCTCGCGATGTTTTAAAGTAGTCCCTTTAACTATAAAACCTCCCAAGTTGTTTAAATTAATAAAATCCTTAAATTCGGTACCATAGCCAAATGTTCCTGAAGCTGTTAATACTGGATTCTTCAGTTTTAATCCATTAAAGTCTATTTCGAGATTTACCATATCAGTTCTTTAATATTAAATACAGGTCCTTCTGTACAAACACATTTGTGACCGGTTGTTGTATCTTGAACGCAACACAAACAAGCACCTATGCCACAAGCCATCGTGTTTTCCAAGGATACTTCACAGTCTATGCTTTTTGATTTTGCACGACTTGCAATATTTTTTAGCATTGCCTCTGGTCCGCAGGCATAAATTTTCTTAAAATTGAAACTCTCAGAACTAAATAATGAATGATCTAATACAGTTCCTTTTTCTCCAAAACTTCCATCTTCGGTAGTGTAAAACACATTACCGTATTTTCCAAATTTCTCTTTTCTTAAAATACTTTCTTTATCCCTATATCCAAGTAATAAAGTAGGCATAAAACCAAATTGCATAAAGTATTTGGCTGTATATAACATTGGTGCAACACCGCAACCTCCACCAATTAATAACACCTTATCCATAATTGGCAGAGAAAACGAGTTGCCTAAAGGAAATATTAGATTTAGTGTTTTGCCAGCTCTTAATCCCGATAGCTTTTCTGTTCCATTCCCAGCAATTCTTATTAGTAAAGTAATAGTGTTTTTTTCGTAATTAACATCATGAATACTTATTGGGCGCCGTAAAAAGGTAGAGGCTGAATCTGGTATTTTTATTTCTGCAAACTGAGCCGGCAGTATCGTCGGCAATTCTTCTTGACACAATAATTTTAAAATAAAATAGTCCTTGTTTAGTCTTAGGTTATATACAATTTCAAAATCCTGAATGTACTTCTTCATATTATTTAATAATTATTGCAAATTTAATTTTTTATTTGTTTTTTTTCTAGGATTTTTTAAAATGTTATGAAAAATATACTAGAAAATGCAGAATTTTATCAATTCAATAATCATAGTAAAAATTTTAAATTTATTAAAATGAAAACTCTTGCTTTATTTTTATTTGTGTTCTTATCAATTATTATCTTTTCGTGTAAAACTGAAAAAGAAACAACAAGCGGTATATCTATTGATAACTCTATTTCTGACATGGTTGAAAATTTAGATGAAATTGAAAAGTATGATTATAATCCAATTATTAATGATACTGATTTTTCTGATGCTGGAGCTATTACAGATTTTTCTTTTAAGATATTCAAAAACTTATGCGAGGATAATAAAAATGAAAA
>JAQVEY010000316.1 GCA_028697515.1 Bacteroidales bacterium
TGGGTAGGATGAAAAAAGTCATATTCAATTGCGTAACCAGGGCGGAAAATCTTTACATTTTCAAATCGCTCAATTTTTCTAAGTGAATCATACTGAACCTTCCATGGTAGAGATGAAGAAAATCCATTTAAATAGTATTCAATCGTACTTTCTCCTTCAGGTTCCAAAAATAATTGATGCCTGTCTTTGTCTGGAAATGTCATTAATTTTGTCTCAATACTCGGACAATATCGTGGTCCGATACTTTTAATTGTTCCATCATACATAGGAGAATCTTCTAATCCGGTACGTAAAGATTGATGGACATCTTCATCGGTATAAGCGATATAACAAGATCTTTGTTTAAGAAAAGTACTGTTATAATTATGTAGGAACGAAAAAGGCATAATTAATTCATCACCATCTTGTTTTTGTAATTTTGAGAAATCGACTGTTCTTCCGTCAATTCTTACAGGAGTTCCGGTTTTCATACGGTCATAAGTAAAACCATATTGAGCAAGATTTTCTGTTAAACCGTAAACAGCAGCTTCGGACATTCTGCCACCTTGAATTTGTGTGTGTCCAATATGCATTAAACCGTTAAGAAAAGTGCCAGTTGTTAAAATAACTGATTGGGCTTTAAAGGTAATTCCCAAATCTGTAACAACCCCTGTTACCTTATTATTTTCTACACAAATAGAATTAACCGAATCTTGCCAGAAGTCTAGATTTGGCAACGACTCCAGTGTCTTTCTCCACTCTAAACCGAACACTGTTCTATCACATTGTGCTCTCGGACTCCACATTGCAGGTCCTTTTGACATATTGAGCATTCGAAATTGTATCATTGATCGGTCTGTAATTAATCCGGAATAACCACCCAAAGCATCAACTTCTTTGATTATCTGACCCTTCGCAACGCCTCCCATTGAAGGGTTACATGACATTTGGGCAATTTTATTCATGTCAAGTGTAATCAGTAAAGTACGACTCCCCAAATTTGCCGCCGCCGCCGCTGCCTCACAGCCTGCATGACCAGCCCCAACTACTATAATGTCGTATTTTTCTGTCATGATTTTCAGATTTTTTACAAAATTAACTAAAATTTAATACCTATTATCAGAATATCATCTGTTTGTTTATTTTCACCTTTCCATGCAAAATGTTTCTGTATCAGATTTTCTTTCATCTCGGATGGTGAAATATTAACACATTCAAGCAATACATCCTTAAATTGTTTATATTTTAATTTGGTGTTATTTTCACTAAACTGATCTGCATAACCGTCACTAAATAAAAATACCCAATCACCAGAATTAAAAGTAAAACTGTTTTCGGTAAAACAAACATCTTTTTCACTACCAATTATAGAACTAGAAGTCTTGTATTCGAATAATTGTTTTTCCAGATTGTCATATTTATAAATTTTGTGCTTTGAACCCGAATAAAACACTGTATTATCAACGATTTTAATTATGCTAAGGCATAAGGATTCTGATTTTAAAGTATTACTACTGTTAATATAGCTATAGAAGCTGTTATTAAGTTGTTTAAGTATATCAGATAAAGAACTAACTTTAAGTAAAAGAGAATCTAATAATTGTATTCCTAAAACTGACAGAAAACCACCAGAAATACCATGTCCTGTACTATCTGCTAATACAATAATTGACTGTTCTTCATTCTTTCTCATTAAGTAAAAATCTCCTCCAACTGTAAATTTTGGGATGTCTAATACAAAATGATTATAAGGACAATTATTTTGATTATTTGCCATGCAAGAAATTTGTATTTCTCTGGCATACTGTAAGTTATGTTCAATTTCATCATTAACTCTTTTCAAGTATAAGTTTGAATGATTAAGTAATTTATTTAGCTTTTGTTTCTGATAAATAAGTTTAATCAAGAAAACAATGAGTATTGTAATGATAAATATAACAGAAATTAAGGAAATATTTATGATATTCTTTTGCCTAATTCTATCATCTTTGAGTTTGGATTCAGAATTAAGTTTATCAACCTGATATTTTGTCTTTATTTCCTGAACCTGATTTTCAAGCTCTAAAGTGTAAATACTGTCTTTAAGTGTCTGATATTTAAGGAGATAATCAACGGCCCTTTTATAATCAGATTGTTTGTAATATAGTTGATAAGTCGTATAATATAGATTTTTTCTAGAATCATTGTAATCCATTAGTTTATGTAAACTGTCAGCTAAGAAGATGTATTTTTCTGCATTATCATAATTATGTGACAGTATTTCAAGCTCTGCAAGGTTATTATATACTACAGCTTGTCCAAAGGAATTATTTAGACTGTCAAAACCTGCAAGTGCTTGATAATAAGCGGATTGAGAAGATTTGGTATCTTCAAGACAATAATAAACATAACCAATATTATTATAAATTGAAGGAATATCTGATAAAAAGGTATTTTTGCTTTCACATTCTTTAATTGCAGAAAAATAATAATTCAGACCTTTATCGTAATCTTCCTGCAGTATATAAATATTTCCAATGTTAGTTAGTGATTGAACAACACTTTGAAGATCTTCGGATTGTTTGGCGTAGTTTAATGCATTTGCATAGTATTTTAAAGCCAAATCATAATCTCCTGTATATTTATAAACTATACCCAGATTGTTCGAAATCGTATGTAGCTGATAATAATTTTTTGATTTCTCGCTAATTGTATAAGCAGTATTAAAAGCGGTTAAAGCTTCGGAATAATTGCTTTTTGCAAGATATGAAGAGCCTATCATTATGTAAGCATAGGCAATATCATTATCATTATTAAATTTTGTTGCATATTTAAGAGCCTGATTAGAAAAAATTATAGACTTATTTCCTGCAGAATCAAGATAATAATATGCCAAATCGCAATAAATCTCTGACTTTAAAGAGTCATTACAATTTTGTAATTTTTTGAATAAATCAGAAGAATCATCCTTTGCAAAAGAAAGAATCGCTACAATAAAAAAGTAGAATAATAATAATAACTTCTTGATATTCAATATTATAATAGTTTTCTATACTTAATTCTGTGAGGTCCGATATCTCCCATTCTTTTCTTTTTGTTTTCTTCGTAATCAGAATATGAACCTTCGAAGAAAACGACCTGAGAATCTCCTTCAAATGAAATAATATGAGTTGCAATTCTGTCAAGAAACCATCTGTCGTGAGTGATGATAACAGCACATCCGGCAAAATTTTCAAGACCTTCTTCCAATGCTCTGAGTGTATTTACATCAATGTCATTTGTTGGCTCGTCCAGAAGCAAAACGTTAGATTCTGATTTTAATGTTAATGCCAAATGCAGTCGGTTTCTTTCTCCGCCGGATAATATTTTACATTTCTTTTCCTGATCGGCACCACTGAAATTAAATCTTCCTACATAGGCTCTCGAATTCATCATCTTCCCTCCTATCTGAAGAAATTCAGTCCCTCCCGAAATAACTTGAAATACAGTTTTTTCGGGGTCTATTTCGGCATGAGACTGGTCAATATAACCGATTTTAACGGTTTCTCCTATTTCAAAACTGCCATTATCAGGATTAGCCATTCCCATTATCATACGGAACAATGTAGTTTTACCCGCCCCATTTGGACCAATTATTCCAACAATTCCTGCCGGCGGCAAAGAAAAACTGAAGTTCTCGAACAATATTTTATTATCAAATGATTTACTTATATTATTTGCAACTACAACTTTATCGCCGAGTCGCGGTCCGTTTGGAATATAGATTTCGAGTTTTTCTTCTTTC
>JAQVEY010000317.1 GCA_028697515.1 Bacteroidales bacterium
AATGCTATTAACATTTATAATAATAAAAGATTACACTTATCTTTGAATTTTAAAACACCAAATATGGTATTTAATTATAGAGCTTAATCAAATGTTTAACCTGTAGCCATATTTTAGGACAAGACATTTTCACTGAAAAAGAAGTATTTACAACGAAAATTGTGAAAGAATAATATATTTTAACATATGCTAAAAACACAAGTACAGGTATTGTGCGCAACTTGAAACATTGGAATGGTAATATACATTTATCTGTAAATCAAACATTTTATTTTCAATTCATGAACCTGCGTTTAGCATTTTTTGTTGTAGCCATAATAAAAGCGACAGTACACGAGTAAAATAGAATATTAATAAACTGAATAGTAAATTTATATTCAATTAAAAAGGACAAAACAACGGAACATAAGAGTTAACTCATTTATTTTAATGGGAATGTTATTTATTCTTACAAATAACTGTAAAAAACAAACTAATCTATATTACAGTATTAGTCAAGACACGCTACATATTATTTCAATATTGACAATAGACATAAACCGAAGAAACTTAAAATCTAATTTGAAAAACAACCACAATTGTGTCACAATAGCTATACTATATGCAGAGTTATATGCTGATAATTCTGCAAGTCGCTTTTCTGCACAGTGCATAGCCTCAACCCTTGTACAAATATAAATATTAAGAACTTTAATAAAACTTAACAAAATGACTAAAATTGGAATAATAATTTGTGGACGCTATATAAATTGTGGCGGAGGAAAATGCTTAAAGGCTCTAAAAGAACATTCCGGAGGATTTGCCAAATATCCAAAAGATGAATTATTAGAATTAGTAGGTTTTGCAAACTGTGGAGGATGCCCAGGTGGAAATATAGAATATGTACCTGAAGAAATGATTAAGAATGGAGTAGATGTAATTCATTTAGCCACAGGACTTGTAGTTGGATACCCACCTTGTCCGCGAATAAAACAGTTTAAAGAATACATCGAAACTCGTTTTAATATTCCTGTGGTGATTGGAACACATCCAATACCATTAAAATATTATAATACTCATAACCAGCTTTCTTTTTGGAATTCGACATTCAAAAAAAATATTATCCCTCATTTATTATTAGAGGATAAAACGATTATGGAAGCCTATAATTGATAAGTAAACATTGTTTAACTTTTCATACTGCCAGTTATTAAATGCAACCAGATGAAATAAAAAGAATATATTTGACAAATAATTAAAATTAAAAAGTACGAGCTAAGCACACAAAATCTGACAAATAAAAATGAAAAATAAATTATTTTTGACAACAGCTGCAATATTATTTGTGGCAATATGTTCGTTATCTCAAGAAACAGGAAGCTATACCGATTCGAGAGATGGAAAGGTATATAAAACAGTAAAAATTGGTTCACAAACATGGATGGCGGAAAATCTCGCTTATAAAGTAGATAGTGGCTGTTGGGCATATAACAATGATTTAAATAATGTTGAAATTTATGGCTATCTGTACGATTTTGAAGCAGCAAAAAAGGCTTGTCCAACAGGATGGCATTTACCTAGCAATGATGAATGGACAACACTCGAGGACTATCTTGGAGGTGGAAACATTGCTGGTGAAAAATTAATAAAATGTGATACAACAAAATGGGTGTGGTGTGTAGGATTATTTGATGACCAATATAAGTTTTCAGCACTTCCCGGAGGTGCTTATGTATTAGATGAATTTGAAGGTTTAGGACTTGAATGCTTATTTTGGACTACAACAATAGACGCTTAGTGGGAGAATCTTTGGATACTAAGAATCTCAAATGATGGAAAAATTGATAGATTGTCAATATTTGTTTCCCAAGGATACTCGGTGAGGTGCATTAAGGATTAATCGTTATTTTAAATACAATTCAAAATTGAGCATTTATTGAAAATTGATTAAACATCATCTTCAAACAGAGATATAAAAAGCACTTATTAGTTTATAAAGATAAAATGGATTGACAGTTTTAATGTTAGTCAAAAGAGAATAAAATACAGTACTAGTAATTGTTTAATAACCGAAGAAATTATTCTCTTTCACGATGTATGTGGTAATCTAATACGAAAGATAAAAATAAGATCAGATTGTTAGCGCAATATTGGTGAAGGAACAATAATCCATGAAAGAAAGTATAGAAGTAAATGTGAAAAATAACAGCAATTGAAACAAGTTTTTTAATTAACTAATAATAACATAACAAATAAGCACAAACATACTTCTAAACAAATCTTAAAATAAGATAACACACACATCAGTAATCAAATAAGTGAATTATCAACAGAAATTTATTAAATATGTTGATAATAAATGCAAAGTTTTGATTTTTGGCTTTGATAAATGATAGAAATAAAAGCTACTTTTGAGAAAAAATTAAATAAAAGTAAAAGATGGCACAGCAATATTTAGATCATGCAAAAGCAATTTTAACCTCTAATCGTTCAAACTTTAAAGGAGGCAGCAAAGGTTCCGGGATAATATCATTGTTTGGTTACCAAAATGAATACGATCTTAGAGAAGGTTATCCTCTATTAACCACCAAGAAGATGGCAACAAAATCTATGTTCCACGAAACAATATGGTTCTTAAGAGGAGATACAAATGTTAAATATCTTGAAGATAATAATGTTCCTATTTGGAGACCAGATGCTTTTCAGGGCAATCTTCCCGGGATGATAAAAGAAGGTATCTTTCCAGAAAATCTTGAAAAATATTCGCCTGATTGGGACAAGGCAATGGATGAATATGGTCAGAGAATAAGAGAAGATATAGAGTTTGCCCAAAGATGGGGCGATGCCGGACCAATTTACGGCAAACAATGGAGAAAATGGGAGTATTTTGATCACGAAAAAGGAACATTTATTGAAATAGATCAATTTGGGAAATTAATTAAAGGGCTGAAAAAAAATCCTACAGGAAAAAAGCACATTGTTGATTCATGGAACCCTGGCGACACACCAAGAATGTCCTTACCTCCATGCCATGTTTTATACCAAGCAACTGCAAATGAAGAAGGCGAAATGGAATTGCAACTATACCAAAGAAGTTGTGACCAATTTTTAGGTGTGCCATTTAACATAGCCAGTTATGCTGCACTTACTCAAGTAATTGCTCAGGAGGCAGGAATGATTCCAAAAACTTTTATTCATACTTTTGGCGATTCACATTTTTACGCAGGTATAGGCAAAAGAACTCTATGGCATAAAGAGAATTTTAAAGAACTGCAAAAAAGAATAAAGAGCGTTTCGGCAAGAGAAGAATATTTAGAAATTGTAGAATGGATTAATAAGAATGCACCTAGTGACGGCAATGAAGAAAAAT
Source organism: Bacteroidales bacterium (assembly GCA_028697515.1). Classification (GTDB taxonomy): domain Bacteria; phylum Bacteroidota; class Bacteroidia; order Bacteroidales; family ML635J-15; genus Bact-19. The sequence goes on from JAQVEY010000317.1 coordinate 3,350, forward strand.
ATGATCATGTAACTGCAATTCTTGAACAAATGTCAAGAGAACCTAAAGCTTTGCCTAAATTACATATTGCAAAAAAACCTTTCGATCAACTTACTATTGATGATTTTGTTATTGAAGAATACAATCCTCATCCTGCAATCAGAAGAAATATGTGTGTCTAATAGATATACTATAAAATATTTCTGTAATAGAAAAAGGAATTCAAAATTTGAGTTCCTTTTTTATTTGCCTTATAGTTACTTCTATAAATAAAACATTTTTTTATAAAAATTTAAATATTAAAATATAACCTGACCAAAATATTTTATAATTTTGAAATAATTAACTATTTAATTTTAACCATAAAAGAGTGTAATCATGTTTGGAAGAATATTTTTATTTATAGGATT
>JAQVEY010000318.1 GCA_028697515.1 Bacteroidales bacterium
CTTTTTGGTATATATGTCTGTTTTTACTCTTGGATTGGATTTACTACAATTGTTGTGGGAGCTTTTCTTGCATTTTCATATACTAGTTCAAAACTTGATATAGAAAAAAAACGGATAAAGTACTCTAGTAATCTTTTTGGATTCATTAGTGTTGGATATTGGACTAATGTAAAACCTGAAATGAATATGATTGTAAGAGATTGTGCAAATAACAATAAAGATTCGCTTGGCAGTAATAATAATGCTAAATCTCTTAAAAATGATTTCAGAATTTATTTAGTTAATGAAAATCAGCAAGATATTTTAGCCATAAAGAAATTCAATGATAAATTGATAGCTGAAAATGAAATTATTGAATTAAAGCAGAAATTTGAGCTTAAAAATCAAAAGAATCAGGTCCTTTCTTAAAAATTATCTTATTTTTCTTTTCTGATAGTATAAAATATCTATATTTACAGACGAAAATTTGTAAAATATCTGGAATGATTGCCAATTTTGATGCTGTCATATTTGATTTAGACGGTGTAATTACCGATACTGCATCTATTCATTGTATTGCTTGGAAGCAAACTTTTGATGGAGTATTAAAACATCATAGCAAAATAAATAACACAAAATATATCTCGTTTGATATAGAAAAGGACTATTTTGAGTATGTAGATGGTAAGCCTCGTTATGATGGTGTTTTGTCATTTCTAAATTCTCGTGGGATAGAATTTCCTTATGGAGAAATTAGTGATAGTGGAGATATGTTTACAATCTGTGGTATTGGAAATAGAAAAAATCAGATATTTAACGATTTGCTTCAATCCAAAGGAGCTGAAGTATTTGAATCGACAGTTACTTTAATTAAGCAATTAATTGAAAATGATATAAAGCTTGCTGTAGCATCATCGAGCAGAAATTGTATGCCAATTTTGAAAAAAGCAAATTTGGATAAGCTATTTATGGTTTGTGTTGATGGACTTGTTTCGGAAGAAAAGAAACTAAAGGGAAAACCAGCTCCCGATATTTTTAGGACTGCTTGTGATTTATTGTCTGTCCCTTATCATAGAGCTGTAATTGTTGAGGATGCCGTTAGTGGCGTTACCGCCGGTAAAGCTGGGAATTTTGGTTTGGTCATAGGTGTCGCACGTCATAACAATCAAATCGAATTAAAAATAAATGGGGCAGATATTACTGTTACAGATTTAGAGGAAATAAATTTTGAAACTATTTCGACATGGTTCGAAGTTGGGCTTAAAGAGGATTTGTGGTCTTTAAAATATAGTGATTTTATACCTGAAAATGAAAGAAGCCGAGAATCTTTATTGACAGTCGGAAATGGTTTTTTTGCTTCAAGAGGATGTTTCTGCGAAGAAAAAACTTCAAATAATCATTATCCTGGTACATACATGGCAGGTGTTTATAATAAATTGCCTTCAGTTATTCAGGGAAAAACAGTCTATAATGAAGATTTGGTCAATTGCCCTAATTGGCTTTTTACAAGTTTCAAAATAGATGATGATGATTGGATAAATTCAGAATCATTTAGAATTATTGATATAGAAAGAACACTTGATTTAAAAAAGGGAATCTTATCAGGTTGGGCATTGGTTGAGGATAAGAAGGGAAGACAAACAATGATTGAATCAGTGAGATGTGTCAGCATGTTCGATAAAAACCTTGCCGGGATAGAATATAGCGTTACACCATTAAATTATTCGGGAAAAATTAGTATTAAAACTGGTTTAGATGCAGATATAATCAACGATGGAGTATCAAGATACAGAGACTTGAATCAAAAACATCTTACAAAAGCTGACACATCATTTAAAGATAATATTATTAGACTAAATACGAAAACCGTTCAGTCTGATATAAATATTTCTGTTGCTGCTATTGTTTATTCAAATTTATTAGAAGCTAGTTCAACAATACGTCAGTTAAATTCTGCTATTGAAATAGAGTTTAAAGCAGATGTTTCTGAAAATCATGAATTTGTAATATATAAAAACGTAGCGTACACAAATTCTTTGGATAAAAACAAATTTGATTTAGACGAAAAATTACAGAAAAATAATCATTTTAGTGATTTAGTTAATAAGTCAGCTTTAGAATGGGCGAAAATTTGGAAGAAAGTTGATATCGAGATTGATGGAGATAGACTAAGTCAGAAGCTGGTAAGACTTCATATATATCATCTTTTAGTTTCAGCCTCAGAGAATAGTATTGATGCAGATGTAAGTATAGGAGCCAGAGGACTACACGGTGAAGCATATAGGGGTCATATTTTCTGGGATGAGTTGTATATATTTCCATTTTATAATATTCATTTTCCTGAAGTAACAAAATCAATGCTGATGTATCGTTACAACAGGCTTGACGCTGCACGTAAATACGCTAAACTATATGGTTATGCGGGAGCGATGTTCCCTTGGCAAAGTAGTAGTACCGGTGATGAGGAAACACAGGAAATACATCTTAATCCAAAGTCGGGACTTTGGGGAGACGACTATAGTAGGAATCAAAGACATGTCTCACTTGCCATTGGATTAAATATAATAAGATATTATCAAGCAACTAATGATAAAGAATTTCTGAAGAATTTCGGATTCGAAATATTGACTGAAATTTGTAGATTTTTTGTATCTGCATGTATATATTCTGCCAGAGATTTCCGCTATCATACTGAAAATATGATGGGACCTGACGAATTTCACGAAAAATATCCTAATTCTGACAAGGGCGGATTAAAAGACAACGCATACACTAATGTTATGCTTGCGTGGTTATTGCAACAAACAATTAGTATTTTTTATAAACAGAATGAGTTAATTGCAAATTCCGGATTTGTTCCAAATAAATGTGAAATTGATAAATGGACAGACGTTAGTGAAAACCTATCGATAAAATTTAATGAGGAAGGAATTATTGAACAGTTTGACGGCTATTTTAATCTTAAAGAACTCGATTGGGTTGCATATAAAAAGAAATATGGCGATATTTACAGACTAGACAGAATACTAAAATCAGAAGGATTAAATCCGGACGATTATAAATTGTCGAAGCAGGCAGATACTCTTATGATATTTTATAATCTAACAGATAAGGAAATAAATGAAACTATTTCTGGACTAGGTTATGAATTACCTATAGATTATAAGATTAAGAATTTTTATTATTACGTTAGTCGCACAAGTCATGGTAGTAGTTTAAGTAGGGTAGTTCATGCTTATCTTGCTCATAAATGGGACTTAAAAGATGTAGCAGAAAATATTTTTCATGAAGCTTTAATCAGTGATTATAGTGATATTCAGGGGGGGACGACTTCTGAAGGGATTCACGCAGGTGTTATGGCAGCAACCGTAATGCATATTCTTAACTCTTATGCAGGACTCGATTTTAGAGATAAAGTTTTATCCGTTTCTCCAGACTTGCCCGATTTGTGGCATCGTTGTAGATTTAACTTTATGTTTAGAAATATACATTATAAAATGATAATTAATCACGATTCATTTAAAATCAAAACTAGTAATGATGTTGGATTAAGAATATATAACACTCCTTGTGTTATTGATAAAGATGAATGGTGGAATATTGATCTTTAAGCTTTCTTTAGCTATTTATCAATAATTTAATTCTTTATATTTTATCATTGTTGTCCGAAATAAATTCTACAGAAAAGTCAAATACATTGTCCACATACAGAAATAGTGAGTGTAAATAATTTTTACCGGACAATAGTGATATTTTAT
>JAQVEY010000319.1 GCA_028697515.1 Bacteroidales bacterium
ACAGGATATCCTCCGCGAACCGAAAACCCATCAACAACTTCATCATTTGCAAGAACTGTCCCTAATTTCGGACACCAGTTTACGCTTGTGTTAGATAAAAACAACAGCCTATAACACATCAGAATGTCTTGCTGCTCTTTGTAGGACATTGAATTCCATTCATCAGCAGAAAAGCTGTTGTGTTCGTTATGAATAGCATTGATTCCTTCTGACCCTGATTTTTCAAATCTTTCAATTAATAACTTTATCGGATTTGCTCTGTTAAGCTCATTGTCGTAATAATGCTTGAAAAGTTGAATTACTGTCCATTGTGTCCATTTATAATAATGTGGATCGCTGGTTCTTATTTCTCGACTCCAGTCAAATGAAAACCCAATATTATCGAGTTGCTCACGATATCTTTTGATATTCTTTTCTGTAGTTATTGCTGGATGTGTCCCGGTTTGAACGGCATATTGTTCTGCAGGTAACCCAAATGCGTCATAACCCATTGGATGCAGTACATTAAATCCGTTTTGTCTTTTATATCTGGAATAAATATCAGAGGCAATATATCCTAAAGGGTGTCCAACATGAAGCCCTGCTCCAGAAGGATAAGGAAACATATCAAGAACATAATACTTAGGCTTGGATTTGTTAACTTCAACTTTATAAGTTTGATTATCATACCAATACTTTTGCCATTTTTTTTCAATCTCTCTGAAATTGTATTCCATTTTTATAATTATTTTTTTGCGAAAATAGGAAATTATTATATCTTGACAAAATCCTGATTCCTACAAAAGCTATTGTTTAAAATGAAGAATTGTAAATTTATGGAATCTAAAAATTAACAGTATCTACTCCCCAAATTTTAATTATTAATCTTTAAATTTAATAAAATGAGAAAATGTATTTTAAGTATAATAATTCTGATAGCAGGAGTTTTATACAGTGTCGCAGAAGAAATTCCGGTTAAATCAAAAGTTATAAATGTTACGGTTTTTCCCGGATCAGCACAACTAACGCGTTCAGCAAGTTTTACAGCAGTTAGCGGTGTAAATGAAATTATTTTTGAGAATGTCTCAAGTTTTGTAAACACATCTAGTATTCAGGCTAAAGGCAAAGGTAATTTTACAATTTTGGACGTAAAGTTCAGATATAAACAACCTGAGATAATTATTGATCCGCAGGAAGGGGTAATACCACCAAAGGTACTTAAAGAAATTGCTTTATTAGAAGATTCATTAGCGTATCTTAATTTTGATTTATCCGAATTATACTTGCAAATAGATGCTTTTAATATGGAGAAAACCATTTTGACAAATAATCAACTTGTTAAAGGACATGGAGGCGATACAATTACAGAATTAAAAGCGACGATGGAATACTTTAGGGTAAAAATTAATGATATTAATACAAATATTCAGAAATTACGTAAGCAAGAATTTGGAATGAAAAAGCAACTAAGCAGAATGAGTGCAAGACTAGATGACCTTAAAGCATATAATCAACAACAAAATCCAGTTAATGCAAGTAAATCACCTATACCACAAATAATAGTTATCATAAGCTGTGATGCTGCAGTAAACGGAAGTATAGATATAAGTTATATGGTAACTAATGCTGGATGGACTCCTACTTATGACCTTAAAACAAATGGTATTGATCAGCCGGTACAGTTAGTTTATAAAGCCGATGTTTGGCAAAGTACAGGTGAAGATTGGGAAAATTCAAGAATAAAGCTTTCAACAATTACTCCCTCAGCTAATAATATTAAGCCTGTATTACCAGTATTTTATTTAAATTATTATAATTATTATGTTACTTCAACTATTAATACAAGAGAAGAGTCAGGATCTCAAAAATATAAAGATGATAAAGCTATGAGTGGTGCTAATGAAGGTGCTTATCTGGATGCGGATTATGCCTATAATTATACAAATATGGTTCAAACAATGACAAATGTTGAATTTGATATTAAGTTGCCATATACTATTCCTTCGGATGGCCAAATACACATTTTACCTGTACAAAGCGAATCTTTGCCAACCACGTATGTTTATCATATCGTTCCAAAACTTGAGTCTCAGGCATTTTTAATTGCTAAAATTACAGATTGGCAGAAGTTGGATTTGCTTCCAGGAAAAGCAAATATTTACTTTGATGGAACCTTTGTTGGAGAAACTCAAATAAATCCTTATACAGTTTCAGACACACTCGATCTTGCATTGGGAAGAGACAGAAGTTTGCAAATTCAGAGAAAACAAATTAAAAACGAGACAAATAAAAAATTGGTAGGATCAATCTGTACCAAAACTATTACTTATGAAATAACAGTAAAAAACACAAAGATGGTTAAGACTGAAATTGTTTTACAAGACAATATTCCTTTAAGTCTCGATGAGGAAATAAAAGTATTATTAACTGATAAGGGCAAGGCTACATGGTTTGAATCAACTGGACTTCTGCAATGGGGCGAAAATATTGCAGCAAATGAAACAAAAAAATTCACTTATACTTTTACAGTCGAATACGATAGCGCAAAATCTTTAAATTCTGGGTTTTAATTGAAATAGCAGAAAGCCTGTAGAGTAAAAATACAGGCTTTTTTTATTTCACACATTATTTCACCTATAATTTGATGGCTTTTATGTTTTATTTAACAGTTGTATTCTTTCTATTTATATAAATTTGTAGTTTTGTAAATAAATTTTAATAAATGAAAAGACTATTTTATTTAATTTCCGCACTGATTCTATTCGCAGGTTGTAATAATTCCGGCTATAAGAATACTCCAATAGCACATGGTAATCCAGGGGATATTGTGGTTGTAATGAATAATGACAGTTGGAATTCTGAACCAGGAGATACTTTAAGGGCTGTATTCCATGACTATTGTTACGGAGTACCAATGGAGGAACATTGGTTTGATCTTCATCAGATACCAAAAGATAAATTTATTGACCAAAACAGATTTCATCGCAATATTATTTTTCAGGAAATTAATCCTGAAATAAAAGAAGCCAAGCTTACAGTTTTTAGGGATCGCTATGCACAAAAGCAGGTTTTCGTAAATGTTGTAGCACCTAATCAAGCTGAATTTGTTAAAATTATTAGTAAAAACAGAAATAATCTGATAAAACTATTTCTTGATGCAGATAGAGATAGATGGGTGGAACAGCTAGAAAAACACAGCAATAAAACTGTTTCAAAAAAATTGGCTGATAAATATTCTATTACAATTCAAATACCTGCAAATTACTATCTCGATGAATTTCGAGATGATTTTGCATGGATATCTCACGAAACCAGAAACTATAACATGAATATAATTATCTATTCATGGACACTATCAGATACTTCTTCACTTGACAGAGATTATTTGATTGCTATGAGAAATATAATATTAAAAGAAAACATCCCTGGTGAAAGACCGGGTTCTTTTATGAGTACTGAAACAAAATACGATTATCCATATTACGAATTGATAGACCATAAAAATCAGCCAACAGGAATTCTTAGAGGTTTATGGAAAGTAAAAGGTGATTTTATGGGAGGACCTTTTGTTAGTTATACAAAAATAGATAAACCAAGAAATAGGATGATTACTGTCGAGGGTTTTGTATATCATCCAAACGAAGAAGTGAGGGATAAAATAAGGCTACTTGAGGGAGTTTTATTTACTTGCGATTTAATTAAATAAATTCATGTTGGGAAATAAAGTATGATATTTATTGATTGAAAAT
>JAQVEY010000320.1 GCA_028697515.1 Bacteroidales bacterium
AAATTAAAAAGTAAACCATTGTGAAAGGGCAGAAAAACGAAATATTGACAAGAAAAGAGAGCCGACTCTCAAGCCGACCCAATTTTTTTTATTTTTTTGCCACCGCACATTTTTTAAAACAATTTTATTGCTTACCCAAAAATGGCACATTTGCTTTTGCCCCGCCACACGAAGACAACCCTTCGGCAAAATCAAAAGAGCCATTTTTGCCAAATCATTCGATATGAAACAAACTGAAAGTATACTTACTAAACGCAATATCAAACCCACTGCAATGCGTGAGCTTGTATTAAAGGTGCTCACAGAGCAAAAAGCAGCAATAAGTCTTTTTGAACTGGAAAATAAATTTGAAAGGGCAGATAGAAGCACTTTATACAGAACGCTGAAAACCTTTGAGGAAAATAAGCTGATACACAGTATTAATGATGGCTCCGGATCTGTTAAATATGCTTTATGCCATGATTCCTGCGAATGCAATACTGAAGACCTCCATGTGCATTTCCTGTGTAAAAAGTGTAAACAGACATTTTGCCTGCATGAAATTTCAATCCCTGCGATAATAATTCCGTCACAGTTTGTACTCGAAGATGTTAACGTAATATTAAAAGGCATATGTGCAAACTGTAAAAAATAAACTTTGCAACTCAGTTGCATTAGGAAAACATTACCTTTGTAATAAAAAACATTTAGTTTCACAAATTTGAAAATATTTGCAGTCATATTAAGTCTTTATATCCTTGCCCTGACAATAGTTCCCTGTTTTGATAGTCATTTGACGGGTACTGAAGCAGCTACGGAGTTATGTCAGAAAAACAATGATTCTGATACTTCTGATTTTGACATGTGCACCCCTTTTTGCACATGTAGTTGCTGTGGTACAAGCATCTCGTTTGAACTTCTCGCTTTTTTTAATACAACAATAGTAACCCCTTCTGTGATTAAATTCCATTTCAGAACACCGGATATTACTGAAATAGCCATTGCATTCTGGCAACCCCCAAAAATTTTCTGATTCTTAAGCCGGATATTATGTACTCTAATTAATCAGGTATTCCCTGATATTGGTTACTACCTGTTGCCAATAAGTACCCGGTCACACCAACAATTTTTATTTATTCATTTTTAAAATTTTTATTATGATTGATAGAATCATTAAATTTTCAATAAACAACAAATTAATTATTGGATTATTTGTTATAGCCCTAATTGCTTGGGGTATATTTTCACTGAAAAAACTGCCAATTGACGCAGTCCCTGATATTACTAACAATCAGGTTCAGATAATTTCTATTGCTCCAACCTTGGCAGCTAATGAAGTAGAACAGTTAATAACTGCACCTATCGAAGTATCTTTAGCAAATATCCCTAATCAGATTGAACTTCGTTCAATCTCTCGGTTGGGTTTATCGGTTGTTACAATTGTGTTCGAAGATAATGTAGATCTATATTGGGCAAGGCAGCAGATCACAGAACGCCTCAAAGAAGCAGAAGAGCTTATTCCTGAAGGCGTTACTACCCCCCAACTTGCTCCCATTTCTACTGGATTGAGTGAAATATATCAATATGTGCTGAAAGTCAAGCCTGGTTATGAAAAAAAATACGATGCTATGCAACTACGTACTATCCAAGACTGGATCGTGCGTCGGGAGATGCTAGGCACACCAGGTGTTGCAGATGTGAACAGCTATGGTGGATTTTTACAACAATACGAAGTATCTGTAAATCCTGACCAGCTTAAATCAATGGATATTACTCTTGATGAAATTTTTATTGCTCTTGAACAAAACAACCAGAATACTGGTAGTGCGTACATTGATAAGAAGCCACAGGCATACTTTATTCGTGGAATTGGTTTAGTAACTTCGATAGAGGACATAGAAAATATTGTAGTGAAAACAACCGACAATAATATTCCTATTTTAATTAAGGATGTAGCAAAGGTGCAAATGGGCAGTGCACCAAGATATGGCGCTTTCATTGTTGATACTATTGGTGAAGCTGTTGGAGGTGTTGTTATGATGCTTAAAGGTAAAAATGCTTCTGAAGTTATTGATGGTGTAAAAGAAAGAATTGAACTTATTGAAAAATCGCTTCCAGAAGGCATTGAAATTGAAGCATTCTATGACCGTACCGAACTTGTTGATAGAGCTGTTGATACAGTGTCAAAAAACCTTATTGAAGGTGGTTTGATCGTTATTTTTATACTTGTGCTGATGCTGGGTAATTTGAGAGCTGGGCTTATTGTGGCTTCTGTTATCCCGCTTTCAATGCTATTTGCAATTTCACTGATGAATCTATTTGGAGTTTCGGGTAACCTGATGAGCTTGGGTGCTATTGACTTTGGATTAATTGTTGACGGGACTGTAATCATCGTTGAAAGCATCGTATTTCGAATAACCTCTAGTGTTCATAAACGAACTGATATAAAACAACTATCGCAAACCCAAATGGATGAAGAAGTTTATAAGGCTTCAAGCAAAATAAGAACTTCCGCTGCCTTTGGCGAAATAATTATTCTCATAGTATATCTTCCAATTCTATTTTTAGTTGGAATCGAAGGTAAAATGTTCCGACCTATGGCTGAAACAGTAAGTTTTACAATCATTGGTGCACTAATCCTGTCTCTTACTTATGTGCCTGTGGCTTCTTCGCTTTTTCTTAGCAAAAAGACGTTTCACAAAACAACCCTATCAGACAGGATGATGAAATCCCTTTATAAAATTTTCGATCCCATACTGAATTTTTCTTTAAAACATAAAATTGCAGTTGTTTCTGTATCTACTGGATTATTTATCGGCAGTATTTTTCTATTCAATTCTTTAGGTGGCGAGTTTATCCCAACATTAGAGGAAGGAGATTTCGCTGCAGGCGTTATGACTTTGCAGGGTGGCTCTCTTTCCAATACTATTGAAACAGTAGAAAAAGCAAATAAAATCCTGATGGAAAAATTTCCTGAAGTAGAGCATGTGGTATGCAAGATCGGAACAGGAGAAATTCCGACTGACCCAACACCAATGGAAACAGGAGACTATATAATTGTGATGAAAGATAAAGATGAATGGACGAGTGCATCAACCCGTGAAGAAATGATGGAGATGATGCAGAAAGAACTCTCAGTTCTTAAAGGCGTTGTCTTTACTCTTCAACAACCAATACAAATGCGTTTCAACGAACTTATGACAGGTTCAAAACAGGATGTGGCAATTAAAATATTTGGAGACAATCTCGATACCCTTTCTGCTAAAGGCGAAGAAGTTGAAAAATTAATACGAGGAATCGAAGGTGTCGAAGATATTAATGTTGAAAAAGTGACTGGTTCAGGACAGATTCAGGTCAAATATAAGCGCGAAAAGATTGCACAGTATGGTTTAAACATTGAGCAGATAAACCGCTTGCTAAAAACTGCATTTGCTGGCAGTTCTGCTGGTGTCGTATATGATGAAGAAAAACGTTTCGACCTTGTAGTTCGCTTTAATAAAGATTTTAGAGATGACATCGAGTATATCAAAAACCTGTATATTCCTTTACCAGATGGCAATCAGATAACCCTAGAACAGGTGGCCGATGTTGAAATTAAAACAGGTACGGCTCAGGTCTCACGTGAAAGCACAAAAAGGAGGATTACTGTTCAGTTCAATGTCCGCAACAGGGACGTTCAGTCAACAATCGAAGAAATCAGTCTCGTACTTGATGAGAAATTATCACTTCCTCCAGGATATTATATAACT
>JAQVEY010000321.1 GCA_028697515.1 Bacteroidales bacterium
ATTTAAAAATGCTGTTGTAAATGAAATTCCAAATTTTACAGGTGTCAGCGCCATTCCTTTTTTGAGGAACTCATTGTTTTTGTAAATCGATCTATGTCTTTTCTGCGTTTTTTATAAGATGATGATTTCATTAGTTTGTCGTAGATAACAAACAAGCGATTGTTTTCAATTTTAGCACCGTAAGGAGCGATATTATTTTTATCAATTCCGTAGAAATTTACATATTGAATTTCAGATAGATCTTTTTTTAGAAAACGGGCAATAATATCTATTATATTTTCTATACAGAATATTCCCTGTGGAGCACCAAACCCTCTAAAAGCAACATTTGAAGGAAGATTTGTTTTCATTGGTTTAGCTATAATTCGGATGTTAGGGATATAATATGCATTTTCGGCATGTAACATTCCTCGTTCCAATATTGCCATAGTTAAATCTGTTGCATATCCACCATTTGCATAGTGTTCAATATCAGCAGCAAGGATTTTACCTTCTGAATCAAAACCTACTTTATATTTGTAAATATAAGGATGTCTTTTTCCCGTAATTTTCTGATCTTCATCTCTAAACAGACGTATTTTTACAGGTCTGCCAGTTTTTACTGCCAAAATAGCTGACCAAGCAGCAACATGATTTCCTGATGTTTCTTTACCTCCAAAAGCACCCCCCATTCTTCGGCATTCTACCTCCACATCATGTTTACCAAGGCCTAAGACTTCAGCTATAATAGCCTGAGTTTCTGACGGATGTTGAGTTGAGCTGTAAGCTTTTACATCCTTTCCTTCTCCAGGAACGGAAAGGCATATCTGTGTTTCGAGATACCAGTGTTCTTGTCCTCCAGATTCAAATTCGCCTTCGATAACATGAGCAGATTCTTTAAAACCTTTAGTTATACTACCAAATTCTATTTTCCTTTCTGGTTGCAAGAGTGAATTTTTAGCAATAGCATCCTGAATAGTAAGAATAGGTTCTAATATTTCATATTCAACTTTGATATTTTTCTTTGCTTCATCAGCAGCTTCTTCATTCTCGGCGGCTATTATGAACATTACCTGTCCAACACATTGAACTTCGTTTTCTGCCAGAACGGGTTCGTCATGTATAACTGGTCCTAACTGATTATGCCCAGGAATATCCTGATATGACAACACTGCATGTACTCCTTTAACTGCTTTTGCAGACTCCAGATCAAAGGATTTTATCCTCGCGTGAGCATGAGGACTAGTATAAACAAAGCCATGCAAAAGATTCTCTGGCATTTGAATATCATCAATATATATAGCTTCACCTGTTACGTGAAGTTTTCCTGATTCGTGATTTATGTTTTCCATAGCTTCGCTTTTTTGAGTGCCTAAAGTACTTGGAGTGCACTAAAGTGCCTAGAGTACTTGGGGACTTAGTTCAGTTAATATTATTTAGACATCCTTTTATAATTTGCTTCCTATTGACGTGAATATTGCTAAAAGTTCATCAGCTTCTTTTAATGCCGGCATAGTTATTTCAATTGTTAGCCAATTCATTTCGTCAATAATTTCAAGCCAATAACCGGATTCGCTTGATTCAGTTTCACAAATAGTAATTTTATTTTTAAAATCAGCTTTACTTCTTGATCTGTTCGCTTCACGATAATTTGCTCCGACACTAGTTGCCGCTTTTGCAAGTTGATATCTTACGACTTTACCTTCCGAAGTATCCGGCAACTGTGATGTCAGCCTTAATATACTAATTGCAAATGCTTTTGTTCTTTTTTCAAGCTGTTTGCCAAATTCTTTATTATCCATAGTTATTATTTTTTGAGTGCCTTAAGTACTTTGGCAACTGATTATTGATAAATCATGTTTTATTTTTTCACTTTTAAACTTTTTAATTCCTATTAAGTACTCTAGTGCACTTTAGACACTTTAGGCACTCTAGGCACTTCTTCCACTTTCTGCCCAAAATTTCAATAATAGATTCGCAGCCATAATATTCCTTGCTTTTTCACCTGATCGTGCATCAGAAATTGGCTTGTAATCTTCTGCTAAAAGTTTCATTGCTGCTTCTACATTTTCTCTGCTCCACTCCTTGCCTTTCAATGCAGCTTCGGTTTTTGTCGCGCATTTTGTCCATGCTGACATACCGCCATAAAAAATCGAAATATCATCTACTTTATTATCTTTCAACTTTAGTGTATAACATGCACTAACAGTAGAAATATCAAGATCTTTACGTTTACTTATTTTATATGATTTAATTATTCTGTCTTTTGATGGAAAAGGAATAATTATTTCAGTTATCAATTCATCTGATTTGCATTGAGTTTGTCTATACCCAGTAATAAAATCACGAAGTTTGACAGTTCTTTTTTCTGTCACATTTTCAAGAACAAGCTCAGCATCATAAGCCATCAGAACTGGAATAGTGTCCCCAATTGGAGAAGCCGAACCAATATTTCCACCCAGACAAGCACGATTACGGATTTGTCTTGAGCCAAAAACATTTAGCATATTGCTAAGAGCCGGCAAAACATCTTTTGAAGAATTTCTTAAATCTTCCAGACAATAATTACTGCCAACAAATAATTTATCTCCTTTTGACTTGAAATAGTTTAATTCTTTAATATTTGATAAATCGATGATTTCAGGCAATAACTCATGCTTTTTAGTAACTCTTAAGGCTACATCAGTAGAACCGCTAATTAACAAAGCGTTAGGATATTTCTTTCTTAATAATAATGCTTCCTGCTTTGAAAATGGAATTAAATATTTTTGATTATTTGTTAAAATCTCAATTGTATTCTCTGCATCTATTGATTTTATAAGAGAGACAATTCTATCTTCACATTTACAAAAATGATCTTCTGTACGATTTTGTACTGAAAATTCTGCTGCATCAACAATAGGTCTGTAACCAGTACAACGGCACAAATTACCAGCAAGGGAATTACAAATCTCTTCCTTTTCAGGTTTGATTTCCTGTTTATATAGAGCAAACATTGACATCACAAAACCCGGTGTGCAGAATCCACATTGAGAACCATCATGATCGTACAAAGCTTGTTGAACAGGATGTAAGTTTTCCGAATTTCCAATATTTTCAGCAGTAATTATTTGTTTTCCATGAACAGATGGCAGAAAAATGAGACAGGAATCATAGGCTCTGTACTCAATTTTATCATTTTTCAATTCCCCCAAAACTACAGTACAAGCACCGCAATCGCCTTCACCGCAGCCCTCCTTAACGCTTTTATGACCCGGTAAACTACGCAAGTAATGTAATAGAGTAGTTGTTGGCTTAATGCCAGATTCTGAAAAATTAATCTTTACAATTTCTCCATCGAGAATAAAAGATATGTGATTGGAATATTTCATTTTCCTTTATTTACTGTTTTTTACATCGATAATTTTAGCAAGTATACTGATAGCAATTTCCTCAGGAGTTTCGCTTTTTATTGGAACGCCGATAGGCATATCAATCAATTCAATTTTCTCTTCAGAAATAGTTTTTTCTTCAAGTAAGGATTTTCTTGCCTGAGCAACTTTAGTTTTACTACCAATCATACCAAGATATGCGTGAGGTTTATTACAAACTAACTTTAGGACATCATAATCGTTAATATGCTGATGAGTCATTATTACAACATAAGAATTTTCATCAAAATTTTCGCGAGCAATAAAATCGGTGAAGTGTTCATTAAAAAACTGCAATTCAGGATTTTGAGTGTAAGAATCAAAAATC
>JAQVEY010000322.1 GCA_028697515.1 Bacteroidales bacterium
TCTGCAATATGTGTTGAATACAAAAATAAAAATTACAATTTCAGAATCCCCTACACAGACAAAGGTTCAATTCAAAATGCAATAAGTTGTTTTTGTCTGCTGACTGCATTAAATATTGAAATCAGTGATAAATTCCTTAACCGATTTACAAATCTTCCGGGAGTAAAAATGCGTCTCGAAACAGTTGATGGAATCAACAACAGCATAATAATTAACGATGCATATAATTCAGATATTAACTCACTTGAAATAGCTTTGGATTATCTAAATCATAAAAAAGGTAATAAGGAAAGTATGTTGGTTTTGTCAGATATTTTGCAAAGCGAAAAACAGGAAGCCGACCTTATTAAATCTGTAGCAAAAATATTGGCTGATAAACAGATAGACCATTTTATAGGTATTGGAAAAGTTTTAATGAAATTCAAAAACTTATTACCTTCAGGTTCGGAATTCTACGAAAGTACAGATGATTTTCTTGAAAAATCGGGATTGTCAGTGTTTTACAACAAAGTGGTATTATTAAAAGCAGCTCGAGATTACAAATTTGAGAAAATATCAAACCTACTTCAACAGAAAAACCACTTATCTTATATTGAAACAGATTTGAATTTAATAAGACATAATTTACTGTATTTTAAATCAATTATTCAACCAGAAACCAAACTGATGGTTATGGTTAAGGCTTTTTCTTATGGAAGTGGTTACAGAGAAATAGCAAGTTTCTTACAATATAACAGAGTTGATTATTTGACTGTTGCATTCGTTGACGAAGGTAGAGAAATCAGACAAGATGGAATTGAAACTCCAATTGTTGTCATGAATCCAAACATTCACGGGATACAAACAATGATTGAATATAATCTCGAACCTGAAATATATTCAGTGAAGCTTTTGAGAGAGATTATTAAAGAATTAAAAAATTCAGATATCAAAGAATTTCCTGTACATCTAAAACTTGATACAGGGATGCACAGACTAGGTTTAATGAAAGATGATTTACCTGAATTTTTGAAACTTGTTAGAGAAACAAAAAAAATAAAAATTGTGAGCATCTTCACTCACTTGTCTGCAAGTGACAAGAAGGATTTTGATTATTTTACACATCAACAGGCACAGCAATTTAATGAAATGTACAAACAAATTGTTGCTAGTTTAGCTTACAAACCAGAACGTCATATACTTAATTCTTCAGGTATAGTACGCTTTCCAGAATATCAGTACGAAATTGTTAGACTGGGGATAGGACTTTATGGTCTGATATCTGAGTTAAACGCTAAACTTGTACCAGTAACACAGTTTAAATCGGTCATATCTCAAATTCATTGGGTAAAAAGTACAGAAACAGTCAGCTATAATCGTTCTGGCAAATTAAAACATGATTCACTAATAGCAACTATACCTGTTGGTTATGCTGATGGCCTTGACAGAAGACTTGGTAACGGAAATTGGTACTTTATGGTAAATGGGAAAAAAGCCAAGACATGCGGTGATATCTGTATGGATATGTGCATGATTGATATTACTGATATTCCTGCAAAAGAATCAGATGAAGTCATTATTTTTGGACCTCAGAATTCTATTCTCGAAATGTCAAATATTCTTAAAACTATCCCCTACGAAGTAATTACAGGAATTTCTCCTCGTATTAAGAGGATATATATCGAAGAATAAGATATTTATATTTACTCGATTTCGACCCCTAACAATTTGTAAAAAATAATACCGTTTTATAAGTATAATTAATAGTACAATATGCAACAATCATATTTTGATTCCGTACAAGATAATGGTAAATGAGAATGGATTAAAACAAATAATTATGAAAAACACAGAAGGATTGCAATTTCTGCAACACTATAACCGAGATGAATTAATAAATTTGGTTGGAAATAACGAAAAACAAATATCTGTTTTACATGCTACATTTATGAAAGATTTTTCAAAATCATTGAAAAATATAAGAAATGCTGCTAAGAAAAATGATAAAGATACAATCATAAAAAATGCTCTTCTAATTGAGGAAGCTTCAAAATCTGTCTGTTTCGAAATTATGGAAGTACTTGCAATAGAGCTACAAAAAGTCGATATTGAAAATCAGCAAGCCTTAACAGATAGCGTCGAAGAAATGGAAAATGAACTAGAAATTATCAAAGAAGAAATAAATTGCATTTGAAATTTCTCCGATTCTAATTTTGCTTCTTAATAACATTTAAATTCTTACATAATAATTGTATTTTTGCAACAAATTTTATTTAATGCAAAAGATACTTATTATTTACACCGGAGGCACAATAGGAATGATAAAAGATGATAAAGGGGTATTGTTGCCTTTTAACTTCGAAAACCTGTTGAGTTATATTCCTCTTCTTAAAAATTTCCCTGCCGAAATAAGTTCATATAGTTTTGATGAACCAATCGATTCTGCCGATGCTAATCCTGATTTTTGGATTCAAATAGCAAAGACAATTGAAGCACATTACGATAATTTTGATGGATTTGTAATATTGCATGGCTCTGATACAATGGCCTATACTGCTTCTGCCCTGAGTTTTATGCTTGAAAATCTTTCTAAACCTGTAATTCTGACAGGCTCACAATTGCCAATAGGTTTGATTCGTACAGATGGACGAGAAAATATAATTGCAGCAATGGAACTCGCATGTATGACAAATAAGGGTAAAGCTCTTATAAACGATGTGTGCATTTATTTTGAAAACCGTTTATTCAGAGGCAACAGAACATCAAAATTTAGTGCAGATAATTTTGATGCCTTTATTTCACCTAACTATCCAGTTTTGGCTAAAATTGGTACAGATATAAAGGTTTTCGAGGATCGTTTATTTCAAAACAAACTGGATTTTCTGATTACTCATACAGACTTTTGCACAGATATAGCTATTTTAAAACTTTTCCCCGGAATTAGCCCTTCTGTTGTTAAAGCAATAACGTCTATAAACGGATTAAAAGGTCTGGTATTAGAAACTTATGGCTCGGGTAATGCAACCACAGATGAAGAAATTCTTACTCTTTTAAAGAGTACTGTAAAAAAAGGAATATTAGTTCTAAATATCAGTCAATGTACTGTTGGTAAAGTACAACACGGCAAATATGCAACCAGTATTAAACTTGAAGAAATAGGAGTAATTAGCGGAAAAGATATGACTACAGAAGCGGCTGTTACAAAAATGATGTTTTTACTTGCCAAGAATTTTTCTCAGAAAGAGACTGCTAAACTAATGGGATTGTCACTAAGAGGAGAGATTTCACAGTAAAACACCTATTTCTGATGAGGATTATATGCCTCAAAGCTATTAAAAGAATATAACAATATTTTCCTGACTTGTCCCTTCAGATTTTATTGTGGTCGTAAGTGTCTGAATATCAACAATATGCAAATAATAATAGATGTTTTTACCGCACTAAGGCAGTTCTTGGAAACAATTTCAAAAGATAATAGCTGGTCAAAAGCAAACAAAATACTCCTTCTTTATTTATATCAAACTTTTTTTCTTGACAAAAAAAGTTACAAAAAAGTCAAGGCAAAACGATGCTACCCAACGCACCTCGAGACGAAACAAAAGAATTGTACGTCGACCTTGGCCTAAAACAAATGCCAGACACCTTTGGCCAGTACTCAAATATTTGTTTTAGGGAACGACATGTCGGCTCGACACAATTCTAATTGTTTCGCTCTCACCGCTTGAGCTGCCCGCCG
>JAQVEY010000323.1 GCA_028697515.1 Bacteroidales bacterium
ACAAAAGATTTAAATCGAAGTTATTTTAAATCATATGGGAAATTTGGAAATATTGAATTAGTATGCTTTACATATAATTCTGTTATATTAAGCATATACATTATACTATTAATAATTTTATTATTTGTTTTTAAGAAATCTAAAAAATTGAATAGCATTTTTCAATAGATTCGAAATTTTATTAACAGAGATTATTTTAATATAAAAATTATGTACTTTTGTCATAAAATATTTTGTTTAACTTAAATTTATAATTATGAAAAGAATTTTATTATTAACAGCAATTACTGCTTTTCTATTTTCGGGAGTTTTTGCTCAAAACTTTACAGGTAAAGTAACGGGTAAAATACATCACGAAGGGAGATATAACAAGGTAAAAGCAATTACTGGTCAAACGAAATCTACTACAATTCTTGCAGAAGATTTTTCAGGTGGAGTTTTGCCAACAGGTTGGCAGAATGTAGATAATGCTACTGGAGGTGTATGGTCATTTACGAATCCAGGTGAACAAACAATTAACACAACAACCAATGCAAATGGTTTTGTGATATTTGACAGCGATTTTTTAGGTAGTGACGGTGCTGCTGAGAATGCAGACCTTATTACTTCTGTTTTAGACTGTTCAGGTTACACAACTGTAATTTTGACATTCGAACATTATTTTTATGCTGGTTATGATGGTGCCGCTGAAGTCTTAGTTAGTGCAGATAACGGTTCAAACTGGACAAGTGTTGGAGCTTGGGCAGCTACTTCTACAGCAAATGCAGAATTATTTACAGCAAATATTTCTAGTATTGCTGCTGGACAATCCCAAGTTATGGTTAAGTGGAACTGGCAAGGTGATTATAGTTGGTATTGGGCAGTTGATGATGTTCTTATTTATGCCCCAGATGCAAATGACCTAAGCGTTGTTGGTTATTCCCCTGTGTTCTTAAATGAAGGTAGTTCAGCTTTCCCCGCTGTAACAGTATTAAACGTTGGTGCAGATGTTCAGAACGACTTTGATATAACAGTTGTTATCAACGATGGTACTACTGATGTTTATACTTCTACACTTAATGTAACAGGTGCAGCATTGGCCTCTTTTGCTCAGGATGAGTTTGTTATGACTGATGAATGGACTACTCCTGCAAATGGTAGCTATACCATTACTGCTACAGTAGTTTTAACTGGTGATGCAAATACTGACAATGACGAAATGTCTGGAGATTGTCTAGTAGGATCATATTTTGTTGCACAAGCAGGTAATTCAACAGATTTTACTTATGGTAATGTTGATTTAACAACAGGTGCATACTCTGTTGTTGGGGCAATTACTACAGACCCATTTCCAATGGCTGAAGAATATAATGGTGTAAATGTTTATAGAGTTTATAATGATTTCACATATGGCATTGTTAATCCAGTTGGTGATTATACTCCTATTGGAACAATGTCTGGTGTTGCTGGTACTCCAACAGGATTAGCATACGATTTTAATGCTGCTCAGATGTACATTGTTATTCTTGATGCTGGAAATTTACCTCAATTATGCACAGTTGATCTTGGAACAGGAGTTTGTACATTGATTGGTACAGGCACAGAAGGTATGATTATCGGTATGGATTTCGCTATGGATGGTTATTTATATGGTCCAGATCTTAATGATAATTTATATAAAATAGATCCTGCTACAGGTGCTGTTACTTTAATTGGTGCTGTAGGAATTGATCTTAACTACGGTCAAGATGTTTCTTATGATTTTGAAACCGATAGATTATATACAGTTTCATGTGGTGCAGTTTATGCATTCGGTTACTATGATTTAACAACTGGAGCATTTACTTCAGTTTTAGATATGGAAGGCGATCAGTATGCTACTTTTGTAATAACAAAAGTTCCGTCTGGTCCTATTGCTATTTCTCATTTACCTTTGTCAAATGCAACAGGTGTAGAATTGGATGCTGAAGTGTCTGTTACTTTTAATGTTAATGTATTTGAAGTTGATTTTGCTGGTATAACTATTGTTCCAGATCCTGGAAATATAGTTGTAAGCATTGTTGACGATGTTTTAACCATTGCTCACGATAATTTTGCATACAATACATTATACACTGTTACTTTACCAGCAGGCTGTGTTGATGACGGAGCAGACGGATTATATTCAGATTTAGTTTGGTCATTTACAACTATGCTTGACCCTACAGCATGTAATGATCCTTCTGATATTATTATTAGTGACATAAGCATAAACGGTGCTACTGTTTCTTGGACTGAAAATGGAATTGGAACTGAATGGACAGTTGTTTACGGTCCTACTGGTTTTGATCCTGCTACAGAAGGCGATCAGGTTACTGCTGATGCTACTACAATTGCTCTAACTGAGCTTGATGCTGATACTGAATATGACGTATATGTTCAGGCTGTTTGTGGTGGTCTTACTAGCGGCTGGGCTGGTCCTGTTGCATTTACAACATTATTCGACTGTGGTCCTGCAATTACAGCATTACCTTATACAAATACTTTTGATGCTGCTGATCCTTGCTGGTTAATAGCTCAATTTAATGCAGCTGAAACATGGCAGTGGGAAGTTGATCAATATGTATGCTATTATGATGAAGCTCTTGGTAATCAAGATGAATGGTTGATTTCTCCAGAATTTAATTTGAGTGGTGTTACAGATAACCTCGCCGTGAATTTTAATTGGTTAGCAAGTTATGCTTGGTCTGTTACAAATGATAATTATGATATGTTCTTAAAAGTTACAACTGATGGAACTAACTGGACTGAATTATGGGATGAAACTGTTGCAGGAACATTTACTGATTGGACAGAATATTTGGCTACAGTTAATGTATCAGCTTATGCAGGTCAATCATCAGTAAGATTTGCTTTCAATTATGTTGGTAGTGATGGCGCACAATGGTCTGTTTTAGATTTCTCTCTTGAAATTGTTTCAGGTAATGAAATCGAAAATAGCAATCAAATCAGCATTTATCCTAATCCATCAAATGGCTTTGTTAATATTAATGTTACTGAAAATTCTTTAATTTCAGTTATTGATATCGCAGGCAGAGTTGTTGAATCTTTCAATGTAAATGCTAATGAAGAAGTGAAATTCTCACAATCTGCAGGACTTTATATTGTTAAGGTTGAAAGCAATGGAAAAGTATCTACTCATAAATTGATTATTCAATAATTAGTTTTAATAATTTTTTAAGAGGTCCTAGTGACCTCTTTTTTTTTATATCTAGGGATATTTTTTTGTTTAGTCTTTTTCATGTAAATTTACATTCTTAAATATCAGAAATTATGGAAATTGTTTTTCTTATTGTTGGTTGTATTATAGGCTTTGTTATTTCTTGGTTATTTTTTAAGTTAAAAACCCCGCAAATGCCGCAACTAAAAGAATTTGAGCAGAAAATTTCAGAGCTTGAAAAGAATGTTTTGATATTTGAGTCTGAAAAGAAGCATTTGGACGAACAGATTTTCTTAAATAAGGAGGCAAATCAAAATTTGGTTTCTGAGAATAAAGAATTGCTTGCTTCACTTAATGTTGCGGAGACAAACCTTGTCAATATGAAAGAAAAACTTGACTCGCAGAAATCAGAAATTGAAGAAATGCAGAAAAAACTGGTTCTGCAGTTTGAAAATCTAGCAAATAAAATTCTTGATGAGAAATCGAAAGTATTTACCGAATTAAATAAAAATCAATTAGATGCCATACTTAATCCT
>JAQVEY010000324.1 GCA_028697515.1 Bacteroidales bacterium
GCGGATCCATCAGATATATTTATTCCTATTCTTTTATCTACATTTGTAAGTACTTTGATAGGTATAATCACTGTTTCGATTTTTCAAAAAATTAATCTCTTGCAGAAAGAGATTTTATTATATCTTGGAGGTATAACTTTGTTTTTAACAGGAATAATCTATGGTTTTACATTACTTTCAGCTTCATCCTTAAATATCGTTTCTACAACAGCAGCAAATGTGATTTTATTTTCAATAATAATTGTATTTATTCTAATAGCATTGCGAAAAAAAATAAATGTTTATGATTCATTTATCGAAGGGGCAAAAGCTGGGTTTAAAGTAGCTATCAAAATAATTCCATTCTTAATTGCAATATTAGTTTCTGTTGGAGTATTTCGGGCATCTGGTGCATTAGATGCTTTGATAGATGGTATGAAATGGCTTTTTGCATTAACAGGAATGGATACAAGATGGGTTGAAGCATTTCCGGTAGCTCTTATGAAACCTCTTAGTGGTAGTGGGGCACGCGGTTTAATGCTTGATACAATGAATACTTATGGTGCCGATTCTTTTGTGGGAAGACTTGCATGTACTTTTCAGGGGGCAACTGATACGACTTTTTATATCATAGCTGTATATTTCGGATCAATTGGCATAAAAAATACAAGATATGCTGTTACTGCAGGACTTCTTGCTGACCTTGCAGGAGTAATTGCGGCTATTTTTATCGCTTATTTATTTTTTGGATAGAGTTTTAAGTATAATATTCGCAGTCAATATTTACCCCCTAATAAGTAACAATGATTTTTTTAGGATTTAGATTATAATTAAATTATTTTTGTGTTTTAAATTTTGATTATGATTCCTTTTTCGCCTCCAAGAATAGATGATAAAATAATTGCTGAAGTTGTTGATACCCTTAAATCAGGGTGGATTACCACAGGACCAAAAACAAAAAGATTTGAAAGAAATTTAATTGAATATACTGGAGCAAAATCTGTTTTGTGTTTAAATTCTGCTACTGCGGGACTTGAATTAATGTTGCGATGGTTTGGTGTTGGCCCTGGTGATGAAGTTATTGTGCCAGCTTATACATATTGTGCTACAGCAAATGTTGTTATTCACTGTGGAGCTGTGCCAGTAATGGTTGATATAGATACAAATACATTCAATTTGGATGTTACACAACTTAAAAAACTCGTATCGAAACGCACAAAAGTTATTATTCCTGTCGATATTGCAGGCTTGCCATGTGATTACGATGCTATTTATGAATTTATTAATGAACCTGCAGTAAACAGCCTATTTATACCAAATAACGAGATTCAAAAGACTTTGGGAAGAATACTTATTCTTTCAGACGCTGCACATTCTTTAGGGGCTGTTTATAAGGGTAAAAAGACTGGAACCTTGGCAGATATTTCGGTCTTTTCATTTCATGCAGTTAAAAATCTTACTACTGCAGAGGGCGGAGCTGTAGCATTAAACTTACCTAAACCTTTTGATAATGACGAATTATATAGATTTTTGTGCGTTTTAGGTTTACACGGTCAAAATAAAGATGCATTATCCAAAACAAAAGGAAATTGGCGTTATGATGTTATAACTGCAGGGTATAAAGTCAATATGACTGATATTCAGGCTGCTATGGGTTTAGTAGAGTTGGAAAGATATGATTCCGATACTCTAGTAAAACGCAAGCATATTTTTGAACTTTACACCTCATACTTTAAGAATGATAGCAAATATATTATTCCTGTATATGAAAATGATAATTTCAAGTCTTCATTTCATGTGTACTTGTTGAGAATTGTCGGCATAAATGAGATGCAGCGTGATGAAATAATACAAAGGATTTATAATAGGGGGGTATCTGTAAATGTTCATTTTCAGCCATTACCTTTATTATCTTTTTATAAAGAATTAAATTATAAAATTTCTGATTATCCAATCGCATACAATAATTATATGTGTGAGATTAGCCTTCCGGTTTACTATGACCTTAGCGATGAAATGATTTTTCAAGTTGTTAATGCTGTTAAGGATTCGGTTGATGAAGTCTTAAATTCAAAATAAACAAAACAGGAAGATTGAAAAGACTTTTTGACATAATATTTTCATTTTTGGGCCTGATTTTTCTTTGTCCATTACTTTTATTAATAAGCATTATAATAGTTTTTGATTCAAAAGGAGGAATATTTTACAGACAAACAAGGGTAGCAAAAGACAATAAGGATTTTCGTATATTTAAGTTCAGAACCATGCGACCTGATTCAGATAAAGCGGGCTTACTTACTGTTGGAGAAAAAGATAGTCGAATTACCAAAATTGGATATATTTTGAGAAAATATAAGCTTGATGAATTACCTCAGCTCTTAAATGTATTGATTGGTGATATGAGTGTGGTCGGTCCGCGTCCCGAAGTCCGCAAATATGTTGATATGTACAACGAAGAGCAACTTAAGGTGCTTACTATTCGCCCAGGTATAACCGATTACGCTTCAATAGAGTATAGCAGAGAAAATGAACTTCTGGCAAAGTCAGATAATCCAGAAAAAACATATATAGATGAAATTATGCCCGCAAAATTGAAGCTAAATCTTAAATATATCAGCGAGATAGGATTTGCTACAGATATTAAAATCATTTTTAGAACTCTAGGGAAGATTATTAATTAATCCTAATAGATTTCAGTCTAATGTTACTCTTTTTTCTGTTTTAAATCATATTCTGTTTAAAAAAAATCATTTATCTTTGTTTTGTCAAAGTGACAGGGGTGCCGAACAGGCTGAGATCATACCCTACGAACCTGATGCGGGTAATACCGACGAAGGGAGGTACATGATTCAATCCGTTTAGTTTCATCCCAATTAATTTTTAGTAACTTAAAATTTAATTATTATGAAACGAATTTATTTTTTAATGTTTTTTGTCGTTTTTGCAATTTATGCAAAATCTCAAGTCATTCATGGAAAAGTCGTCGATGAGAACGGTAAATCTCTAATGGGTGCAAGTGTTATTATTGAAGATTCTTTTTTTGGAACAACCACTGATGTAAATGGTAACTTTTCAATTAAAGCTAAAGCTAAAGAATGTACACTTACTATTTCTTTTGTTGGTTATGAAAAATGGACTGCTAAAGTGCAAATGAATTCTGATAACGAAGATTTGGGTAAAATAGTCTTAAAGACTGCAGCCTATATGAGTGATGAGATTGTTGTTAAAGCGACGCGATCTGACGAAAACTCTCCAATGGCTTATTCTGTTGTTGATGCGGAAGATCTTAAAATGCGTAATTCTGCTCAGGACTTACCTTACATGCTTGAACTCACGCCATCATTTGTTGCTACAAGCGAAGCCGGAACAGGAATTGGTTACACAAATTATCGTATTCGTGGTACTGATCCAACAAGGATTAACGTAACAGTAAATGGTATGCCATTAAATGATGCTGAATCACAATCTGTTTTTTGGGTTAATATGCCTGATTTTGCAAGTTCTGTAAATAATGTCCAAATTACAAGAGGAGTCGGGACTTCTACAACTGGTTCGGCAGCCTTTGGTGGCAGTATGAACTTCTTTACAGGTTCTTTAAGTGATAAGCCTTATGGCGAAGTTTCCTTTTTAGCCGGTAGTTTTAATACATTTCGTGAAAATATAAGTATTGGAACTGGTATTCTAAGTAATGGATTTTCATTCGATTTGCGTTTGTCAAATCTTGATA
>JAQVEY010000325.1 GCA_028697515.1 Bacteroidales bacterium
TGATTTTCACCTTAACTATGTTTATAAAATCCCCACTGACTATTTTGATATTAGTTTTGGCCTTGCATGGACATTAACACAATTCAAATTGCTGAGCACCCAAATTTCAACTTTTGATTCTTACGACATTGTTTTAAATCAAACTCTTGATGATAAAACATGGAAACCCGATGCCGATGCAGGTATTATGATTGTTGGAGAAAATTATTATGCCGGATTTGCTGTTCTTCAGTTATTTAAAACCAAATATGTTTTCTTTGATAATACTAATAATGTTCCAGGTCTTATACGTGACGAACGACATTATTTTTTTACTGGAGGATACAATATCAGTGACCGACATAATACACATAGTTTTACGCCGACACTAAATTTGTATTTTGCAAAAGGTACTCCTTTTAAATTCGATATTATTGCAAATTATACTTATAAGAGTTCTTTCCTCACCTCACTTAACCTAAGTAAAGGAGACGCTTTAGTGTTCACTGCTGGTTATAAATACGACCGTTATGTTTTCACTTATTCATTTGATATTATAACATCTCGTATTAGAAATGTAAGTAGTGGAGCACATGAAATTTGTTTGGGGATTTATCTCTACCAGAAACAAACAAATAATAATGACCATTCAAGTCCAATGTTTTAATTGTTATTATTACATCTTTTTGAACAATTCTTAATTATTTTTATCCGTTCTTAAAATATAAGTAAAATTAAATCATAATTTGCTTGTAACTTTTATGAAAAAAAGTATTTTTGTAATTTAGTAAAGAGTGTGGTATTTTTATTTTTAATAAACTGTTATAAAGAATAATATTGTAATCATTTTACGGAGTACAAAGGCATCATTTGACAGTAAAGAAAGAAAATGTTTTAGATACAAGGGTGTTATAACTATTGATGATTGTGTTTGAATGAAACGGATAAAAAAAATATTAGTCTATATCAGTTTATTTTTGATTTCAACCCCGGCTGTTACTCAACAAATTGCCTTATATAGTCAGTATTTAGAAAACAATTACATTTTAAATCCCGGTGTCGCTGGATCTGAAAAGGAATATTCTCCGCTGAAATTGAGTGTTCATAAACAGTGGATTGGCATTCAGGAATCTCCATCAACACAATATGTAACGCTACATCACAGACTTGTAAATGACATAATGGGTGTAGGTGGGATAATTTTTCATGATTCATTTGGTCCAATCAGGATTATTGGAGTCCAGTCAACCTATGCATATCATCTTAAAGTTGCCAGAGACTTAAGAATCTCACTAGGATTAAATGCTATATTCATGCAATACATTATGCGTATAAGTCAAGAAGACTTTTGGGGTTACGAACCTATCCTAACCAGAGAACGCACAAGTGTAACTGTGCCTGATGCAAGTTTTGGAGCTTATGCGTATTCGAAAAATTATTGGGCTGGCATCTCAATTTCTCATGTATTGCAGTCAAGAATGAAAATTACGGGAACTTGGATGGAAAATTCCAATAAAATGGTAAGACATTATTTCATTATGGGTGGTTATCGCTTTGCATTTCCTGGACAATACCATCTGGAATTAGAACCGTCTGCATTGCTTAAATTTACTGAAACAACACCGCTACAAGTTGATGCAAATATAAAAATTATTATTAATAAAAGATTTTATACCGGTTTATCTGTTCGTGGAGGGGATTCTTTTGTAGCAATGTTCGGATTTAATTTTGATGATTATTTCTTTGGTATGGCTTACGATTTCACTTTTAGCGATCTTGCATTACATACAATTGGATCTCAAGAATTAGTTTTTGGTTGGAAATTAGGAATAAAAACAAGACAGGGTAAAGCATTTTATTAAAATTTGAAATTAATTGATGTTTTTTTCAAGACATATAGTTTTTATATATATATTTGTAATTAAGTGTAATTTAATGTTATTTTTACTATAATTAACCGCTTTCGTATGAAAAAACTTATATCGGGTATTATAATATTGTTTTTCTTTTTTAGCAGTTACTTGAATGCCCAACAACTAGCTTTGTATAGTCAGTATATGCTGAACGACTTCTTTATTAACCCAGCCATTGCAGGTAGTAAAGAATATTCACCGGTCTTATTGAGCATTCATAAACAATGGATTGGAATAAAAGATTCACCTTCAACACAAACAATAAGTGGTCATACAATGCTGTCAAATAATAATGTTGGTATTGGAGCTATCATTTATAATGACGATTTTGGTCCAGAAAGTCATATAGGAATAAACGCTGTTTATTCATACCATTTCCACATCGACAGACTTAATAAAGTTTCTCTTGGTTTATCGGCTATGGCTATGCAATATAAACTCGATCAAAGATTTTTGACACTTACAATTTTTGATGATCCTGCTATTACTTATATGATTGAAAAGACTATTGTTCCTGATGCTACTTTTGGTGCCTATGCATATGGTAAAAAGTATTATGGCGGTATTACAGCATCACACCTATTTCAGTCAAAACTAAAAATCAATCGTAACCTTGAAGAAAATACAATGGTTAGGCATTATTTCATTATGGGTGGATATAGATTTAGTTTCCAGAATTCTCCTCAGTTAGAAATTGAACCTTCTGCTCTTATTAAAATGACTGAAATTACACCACCTCAATTTGATGTTAATGTAAAAATGTATTACGATAAAGATTATTGGTTCGGTATATCAATCCGTCCAGGTGACTCATTTGTAACAACAATAGGATTTAAACACAATCAATATTACTTTGGTTATGCATACGATTTCACTTTTAGTGATTTATCCGCTTATACATTTGGTTCTCAAGAAATTGTATTCGGAATGAACATAGGCGAAAATGTTCGTCGTAGTCGTTCCTTCTTTTAGAAATCAATTTTGATTTCATAAAAAAACCGGTTTAAACCGGTTTTTTTATTATTGCTTTACAATATTCTCTATATAGTCTAGAAAAACAGCTCTTCCCTTTTTACTTTCAGAAGATGTTATAAATATCTGAGGTATATTCTCCCATGTTTCAGCTAATACCTGTAGATAATTATCAAGATTTGTTTTTAACTTTTGTTCATTAAGTTTATCTGATTTGGTGAAAACAATACTAAAAGGTACTGAATTAATCCCAAGCCAATACATAAATTCAATATCAACTTTTTGAGCAGGTATTCTGCAATCAATTAAAACAAATAAACATATAAGATTTTCTCGTTTTAAAATATACGATTTTATCATAGAAGATATTGATTCTCGCATTTTTTTAGAAATCTTAGCATAACCATAACCGGGTAAATCGACTAAATACCAAGTGTCATTAATAATAAAATGATTAATTTTTAAGGTTTTTCCAGGCGTTGATGATGTCTTTGCTAAACCTTTAATATTGGTAATCATATTAATAAGAGAAGATTTACCCACATTAGAACGTCCAATAAACGCAATTTCTGGTCTATCTGCATCAGGACACTTTGTATAGTCAGTAACAGACATCAAATATGAGGCAGTTTTAATTATCATATCTATCTTGTAAGAATTTTTTCAAGTTCGTCGTATAATCTTTCTTCATTATATGGTTTTGCAATTATATTTAATTCCTTATCCACAATATACATAGATGGGGTTGCAAAAATAGCATAATCTACAACGATCTGGCCATCCCAGCCTTTATATTCGCAAAGAACATCCCAAGGCATCTGGTTTTCTTTTAGAAATTCT
>JAQVEY010000012.1 GCA_028697515.1 Bacteroidales bacterium
TTGAAGATAAAAGACAAATTATTCATTTGCCGCATACATGACGGAAAGTATAGGTATATTGAATCGAAAGTAAATCAGAATTTTATATCTGCTGAGTCATCTTATTTTGGGGAGTTTTATCTTTGGATTGATACAACAGCACCTAAAATTACTCCAGTCAATATTAGTGAGGGTAAAAACATGTCGAAAGCTTCTCAGATTTCGGTAAAAATAGAGGATGATTTCTCAGGAATAAGAAACTACAACATGTACATAAATGATAAATGGGTTTTAGCTCAGTATGATCCACGTAAAAAAATACTTACTTATTATTTCGATGATAAATTTCCATATTCAGATGAATATGTTTTTAAAGTTGTGGTTGAGGATAATCTGAATAATATAGCTACTTATAAGGCACAATTTCAGTATTAGAAAAAAGTGAGTTATAATGTTGTGTATTCAGTCAGATTTCTCACTTAGTTCGAAATGACCCTAAAAGTTGTGGATTAAAGTCGGCGAAACAAACGTTTGCTAATAGTAAAACAAAATTACAAGTCGCCGACTATTACCAACCAGCCAGAGTCATTTCGAAACCTGACGCAGGAAGGTGGAGAAATCTTTAGAAATACTTGTTTTCCAATCTATATATTAATACTAGAGTATTACTATTCCTCCAATTTAAATTCAGTTTCAATATCATCCTGGAAATTGATATTCTGAACTTTCCACTTGTCTTTAGGTTTGTATAGTACTGTAATTAACTTTACAGGTTGCCTTTCATATTTAAGAGAGTAAATGTATTTTACATAAGAATCGCCGGCATGATAAATACTAATAATTTCATAACCGTAATAATTGCCCAATAATTTGCGTGATAACTCAAATTTTTCCTTTATTGATTTAATACCAGGTTGGTTAGGGTCAATCATTGGATTTGTTGCAAAAAGATAATCAACTGCCTGATTGACATCCTCAGCAAAGATTAAAAAGAAAGCATCCATAAGTTCCTCCGGTGTTGCCTGAGCCTTAAGATTATTATCTACCAGCGAACTCATAAGGAAAACAGAAACTACTATAAATAAATACTTTTTCATCATTTTATGTTTTTTGCAAAGTTATAATAAAAATTATGCCAAGTAGAAAGAAATGGGGAATTTGTTTTGTGATGGGGTTTTGGCGTGCATTTTTGCGGTCAGCGGAGTCGAGGTGGCAAAAATCATGACAAAACCGACATTGCAAAAGATAAAAAATAGATAGTGTTGACAAAACAGTACTAGCAGTGTACAAGAAAATAGTAGTGATAAAGAAGAAAATGAAATTATCTATTTTGTAAGTATCACATTCTTTTCATCAACAATACGGCGAAGATTAATAAGAGCATATCTCATTCTTCCAAGTGCAGTATTAATACTAACATTTGTTTGCTCTGCTATGTCCTTAAAACTCATTCCCCCGTAATGACGCATCATGATAATTTCTTTTTGCTCTGCCGGTAAATAATCAATTAAAGTTTTTATGTCGCTGATGATTTGATCTCCAACAATTTTATCTTCAATATTCTCATCAGAGAATTTTTCTGAATTAAACAAATCAAGCTCTGTATCATCGTTTGAACAAGTATTCAGATTCTTTTCTTTTCTGAAATAATCGATTGTAATATTATGGGCTATTCGTATAACCCAACTAATAAATTTCCCTTTGTCGGTATAGGTACCGCATTTAAGGGAATTAATAACTTTAATAAACGTGTCCTGAAATAAATCATCAGCAACATGAGTATTTTTTACTGTAATAAGGATGTAAGAATATACTTTTTTCTTGTGGCGTTGTATTAGAGTTTCCATACATGCCTTCTCACCCTTGATGAATCTCTCGATAAGTTCCTGGTCGGAATAACTTGTCAGGTTCATAACTATATAATTTAAAGTTAAAGGGTAGAAGTTCTTTCGATATATGGTCTCCTTTCTTTTTTTAAGTTTTTATTCAAAATTTATTACGCAAATATAATGCTTTTGTTACAAAAATTGTGCAAAATATTTAAAAAAATGTTAAAATTTGTATTATTCTTTCTTTTCTTCTTCATTTTTAATCCAACAATTTTTGTATTTGAATGATAATTTCCCACAATAGTCGGCACTATAAATTGCAACTCTGTCAATTGTTGCGTCAACTTCTGCTTTTTGTAGATTATCTGCTTCTCTAAGACTTAAAATATAAATCCATCCTTCTTTTTTGCAAATCCAGCTACCATACATCATATAGTTGATTTCCAAAAGATCAATTGCAAATTCTTCCGTTTTACTGTCAACCATTTTACACAAAGGACTCATAACCTGAAAATAAAACTTTTCAGGTTTTTCCGGATAACTGAAAACATCTATCCAAACAGTCGAATTTTTATATTTTATTGTCCACTGTCCTTCTTTTTTACCTCGTGAAGTGTAAGGGTCTATACCCGTTTCTTTAATAGATTGCTCTATGTATTCTGTTAAATGAAATGGTACCATAAATAATTAATTGTTTTCTGCAAAAATAAGAAAAATGGCAATATACAAAACTGTGAAAATAAATTTTTACTAGCGAATAAATTAGTAAGGTAATGAATTATTATATGTATTCAGTAAGATTTCTCGCTCCGTTCGAAATGACTGTAAAAGTAAGGGGTAACTAGGTCTGCGACACAATCGTCTGTTAGCAAAAGTTTTAGAGCTTAAGTCGCCGCCCTAGTTACCCACTAGCAATAGTCATTTCGATGCCTGACGTAGGAAAGCTGAGAAATCTGTTGAAAATTTCTTGATGTTTTAATTTCTACCATTGAATTGGTTCAATACCCTTTTCAATTAAGTAGTTATTAATCTTTGAAAAATGTTTACACCCTAAAAAACCGTTATATGCACTTAAAGGTGATGGATGAGCAGCTTTAAGAATATGATGCTTTGAACTGTTAATAAGTTTCTCTTTTGCTGCAGCGTAATTACCCCATAGAACAAAAACGATATTCTCGTGCTTATCACTTATGGTTTTTATCACGGTATCTGTAAATATTTCCCAGCCTTTTTTCTGATGCGAACCTGCTGTATTTGCTCTAACAGTTAGTGTTGCATTGAGAAGAAATATACCTTGTTTTGCCCATGATTCCAAATTACCCGACTCAGGGATTGAAAAACCAATATCAGATTTCAATTCCTTATAAATATTTACTAAAGATGGTGGAATGCGTACTCCTTGAGGTACAGAAAAGCATAAACCATGAGCCTGTCCAGGTCCATGGTATGGATCTTGACCTAAAATAACCACTTTGATTTTATTGAAAGGAGTAAGATTAAATGCTGAAAAAATCTGTGAACCTGGAGGGTAAATTACATGGTTTTTCTTTTCTTCTAGTAGGAAATTCTTAAGTTTTACAAAATATTCTTTAGTAAATTCATCTTTCAATTCATCAAACCATGTTTCTTCAATATTAACATTTTTTGTATCCATTAGCCTTTATCAGTAATAATATTAGATTTATCATCATTGAAAATTTGGTCCAAATCAACCTCATTTATTTGTTTTTCGTTAGTCAGAAATACGTTTTCCTTAAGAAAATTACCATATTGATTGATTTCTATAATCATATCCTGTATCATTTCTACGAGGTTTACATGAATTGCAACGAGTGCTGTACAAATTACAAAACTCTTTTTGTATTGCAGTTGTTCTATAATGCCATCATTTTTCTTTAGAAAATACTCTATCTCACCATTAATAATACTCTTTTGAGTTTTGTTGAATGACTTGTTTTTTGAAGTAAAAGCAAAAATGTATCTTAATCTGTGAGCTTTACCACCCAAGCCTGATGCTATGTAAATTTTTGATTCTTCAAGAAGATTTGACTCTAGAAACATTCTGGCTTGTTGATATGCCATATAAGCCCATGATTTAAGTTCATCCTCAGGATTTTTTAGATATGATTCGATTAATCTATATGATTCGACCTCTCCATAGGACACCAACTTTACAAGAATTTCTTTTTTCTTGTCTAAAGTGTTTGTTTGATTATTTAATGCTTTGAATAAATCTTTTGGATCATTAGCTAAATCTTGATTTTTCATTACAAATTGAAGAGTCTCGAAAAATTCTAATTGTATTTCCGAATTAACGCTAGCTTCTATAATTCTTATGTTTTCAGGATTTAATAATGCGATTTCTCGCATTTTATTTAACATTTCTTCCTGATCACTCATTTGTCTAAATGAAAAATATTAATACTTATAATTTGATAAAAACAGCAATACTTTACTCCTTAGTATTTTCAACCTTTATGATTTTTCCTGTGAAATAAAGATCTTCGCCTGCCAAAGGATGATTGAAATCAATTACAACATTTTCCTTTGTAACTTCTATAGCAATACCGTCAAAAACAGTTCCGTCTTCATCTTCCATTGGAACATAATCTCCAACTTCAGGCATACCTCCTTCATCATTTACAAAAACATCAACTGGAAATTCGGCAAAAGCATCCTCGTCTTCATCTCCATAGGCTTCATCTTTGGATAACATAAATTTAAATTCATCTCCTACTTGTAAACCGATTAGTTTTTCTTCGAAAGTCTCAAGCATCTCGCCTTCACCACACAAAAATACTGCAGGTTCTTTTTCTTTTATAGATTCAATTAGTTCAACTTCAAACTTATCATCATAAAGGTCATTAATGATCGTAACAAGTTTTCCTTTAGCTATTTTCATATTCTTAAATTTTAATAATAATATTTATTTTGGATGTAATATTAGTTTTAATAATTTGGTTTAGCAAATTATTTTATCGAATATTAAGGAATATATCGCAATTTTGAATATTTCAATTATATAGTTCCTTCTTTATTGTCATCGTTTTCAACAATCGGATTGCTATCTACTACGGTCGATATATCAACAGTTTTAAGTTTAGCTTGTTTCTCGCGATTTGAAGTTTCAAATCTGTACCAGAACGAAATAATTACATTCAATACTCCGTATGCCGAAATTATTACACCAAAGAAAATCGTTAATGACTCCAATGCCTCAAAAGGATTAAGAATTATAATGGTACCAGATATTATCAAAATAATAGAAAATCCAACAAATATTTTGGCAGCCGTTGAGAGTGGAGTAAAACTAAGACTTAAAATTAATTGAGATATTCCCCCAAGTATTATTGCAATTCCAAATATAATTATAAATATATTTAAAAAAGTTGATGGGAAAAATGCAAGAGTTGCTCCGAAAATAATAATAATTGAAGATCCTATATAACTAAGTATTTGAATAAATTTATTATCACATTTGTGTTTTATTCTCAAAATAAGTGTTATAATTCCTCCAATGCCAATGATTGCACCTATAGTAATAATAACTACTTTTAGAGTAAAGTCTGGTATTGATACTGAAGTAATACCAAATGCAAGTGAAATTAATCCCATATAGAGAAGTATGTTAGCAGGAATTTGTTTGTTTTTCATAATCGAAATATTATTAGTTTTTCAAAGTTAATATTTTTTTTTGTATTAAAAAAATAAACATGAATCGCCATAGCTTAAAAACCTAAAATTGTTTTTTAAAGCAAAATCGTATGCTTCTTTCCACTTATCGCCTACAAAAGCTGCCAGCAACAATAACAGGGTCGATTTAGGCTGATGGAAATTTGTTATGAGGCGATTTGTAAATAAAAAATTATAACCTGGCACTATCATTATCTGAGTAGAACAGTTAAGCTGTTCATATTTGTTGATATTCATCCAATTTATCAGATTTTCTAGGATGTTTATAACATCATTGCGAATTTCCTGATAATCTGGTTTATAAACGTCCCATTGCTCAACAAAAAAATGATTCCCAATTTGCTTATTGTTTAGATAAACTTTGCATGCTATTGCATATAGGCTTTCGAGTGTTCTTACTGTAGTTGTTCCTACAACAGTAATATTGCCATAATGTTCTTTGAGATTTATTATATTTTCTTTTGTAATAATAAAGTGTTCGGTGTGCATTTGATGATCATAAATATTCCCAGCTTTTACTGGCTGAAAAGTTCCGGCTCCGACATGAAGTGTAATATGATCTGTAGATATGTTTTTTTGATCTAACTTAGCAAAAACTTCATCAGTAAAATGAAAGCCTGCGGTAGGAGCAGCAACAGAACCTTCTTTGGAACTGTAAACTGTTTGGTATCTTGTTTTATCAATTTCCTCAGAATGCCGGTTGAGATATGGAGGAATAGGAATGTTTCCAAATTCTTCAAGAATCTCCGAAAATAATATTTCTGGACTATCCCACGAAAATTGAATTTCAAACGCATTGCCTATGCTGTTAAGTCTTGTCGCGGATAGTGTTATTAATGTGTTATTAATATTTATAATTTTCTCAAGATTACCAGATTTCCATTTTTTATTATTGCCAACAAGGCATTTCCAACAACAAGACTTATTTGAAGATAAGGATTGACCATAATCAATAGGATTTACAGGTTCGAGACAAAATATCTCAATCAAAGAACCAGTTTCTTTTGCAAAATGTAGTCTAGCCTTAATTACTTTTGAGTTATTAAAAACCATCAAACTATTTGCAGGCAGATGGTTGTTAATATTTTTAAAAATGTCAGCCGAGATATTATTGTCCTGCATTATCAATATCTTTGAAGAATCTCTTATATCTAAAGGATATTTGGCAATTTTCTCTTCAGGCAAAGAATAATCAAAATCATTAATATTTATGTGCAGTGCTTGTTGCATTTTTTATAAATTTGTGCAAAAGTAAGAAAAAGTTTTAAGTTCAGATTTTGTGTTGAAATTTTGATGTTCATACTTTTGTTATTTGATAAATGTTTGATAAATAAATACCGAAATGACAATTAATATAGGAGATAAAGTAAGATTTTTAAATGATGTAGGTGGTGGTGTAGTTGTACAAATTATTTCAAAATCTCAGGTGATGGTAAAGGATAATGATGATTTTGAATATCCTTTTCCTATTAACGAACTTGTTGTAGTTGAAAAATCAGCGCAGATAGTAAAGGAAAATAGCTCGAAACCAAATATAGAAACAAGTAGTACGATTATTAATAGTATAGGTAAATCTGAAAAACCTGAATTAAAAAATGATAATATCACTGAACTTGTTTTTGCATTTATAAATAAATCAGAAATTGACGATTCGCAGTTTGAGTGTTATTTGATAAATGACTCTGATTATTATATATTTTATCATGTTGTTATAAGAGGTGAAAATGCTTATGAAAAGATAGATGCTGAAGTTATCGAACCAAATACAAAAATTCTGCTTGGAAATATTGACAGAGAACAGATAAATAGCTCAAAAGAACTTATTGTGCAAATGTTGTTTTACAATCATCCTTATCAGACTTTGCATGAGTTGGTTGAGAGAAAAATTAAGATTGTTCCGTTGAAGTTTTTCCAATCTCACAATTTTGTTGAAAATGCGTATTTTGACGAAAAGGCATATTTGTTTGTTTTACTTAAAGAAGTCCAGGGACTTGGTAATTCAATAAAAAATGACGATGATTTTGAAAGGTATATAGCCGAGAAAGAATCGCCCGAAGAGGATCTCTCAAAAAGGTTTAAGCAGAGGAAGGATGCTGTGACAATTGAAGTTGATTTGCATATTAATCAATTAGTAGATTCTGTTATAGGTATGTCAAATGCTGAAATAATTCAGAAACAAATGGACGTTTTTCATAAAACTATGACAGAAGCAATAGCTACAAAAGCTGCTAAAGTTATTCTGATTCATGGGATCGGAAATGGTACTTTGAAAGAAAAACTTAGAGAATCTATAACTCAGCAATATAAATTGGCGTTCGAAGATGCGTCATTTCGAGAATATGGTTTTGGAGCTACAATGGTAATTTTATAAATTCTGATATTTTTCTGTCCTAATAAAAGATTTATTATAATTTTGCAAACAATTGCCACCTTAGCTCAGAGGTAGAGCAGCTGTTTCGTAAACAGCAGGTCGCGGGTTCAAATCCCGTGGGTGGCTCTGAAAACGGAGTCGTTATAGCGGCTCTTTTTATTTTACAATTACTTTTATTCTATCTGCAATTTTTAAAGCAGTTGTAAATGTGCTCAAATCAGTATATAGTTTCCCATCTGTACCAGCATAGTGTCCGTGACCAATTGGATTCATAATGTATTCTTCCATTAGATTTTTTGGGTCAATTGTTACCGCATACATTATTGATGGTTGGCAAGAATTATGATATTCTGGAGATTCGGGAAATTTTGCGTTATGCCAAAAGTCGTTAAAATCCCATGCCTGATTTATTTCTAAAACTAAACGAAATTTTCCATCAATCCTTTCGTTCGATTTTGTTGTTAATATAAAATCGCCTTTTGGCGTTGCTCCTGTATAGGCATCCACAACTGGATTTTCTGAATTAGGGATTGTTGCATCAACAGTTCTTTTATGAAGAAAATATGGTAAAGTGGCATGGTACATTTTTTCTCCTGCTTCCCACTTACCTGAACTTGGATCAGCATATCTGTATATCCCAGTTGAAACTGCTTTTGTTACAAAAATCTCTTGCACAAATTTTTCATCCATAGTTTCAATCCAAATAGCAAAACTGGGATTATTATGACCTTTGCCGGTTGTAAATTCAATTTCAAAAGTATAGCCTTTGCCATTTATATTTGCTTCAATTATTTCTTTTTCAGTTTTTTTTCTCTTACATGGTTCTTTGCCTATTGTTGCAAAAACTGAAACAGATATTGCTAGGATAATTACACTTATTATTGTTGTTTTCATCTTTCTTTTATTTTATCAATTTTAGTAACTTCATTTATTTCTGTCCTCTAAAAGTCAATAATTATTCCTATGGTTGGAACAATTGTTCCACTTCCTTCGGAAGGAATTCTTCTTAACAGATAGTTATCTGGATTCTCTGGATCGTATTGCTTATTTCCGTTTAAATCCAAATTGGTATAGATATCCTGAGTTCCCGATTTGAAATTATAGGCATTCTGGATATCTATGTAAAACTTTAAAGAACTCTTTTCAAAATTAAAACTTTTGTCAATTCGTAAATCCAGTTGATGAAATGTTTTAAATCTCACAGCATTTAGTTGAGAGTAATCGAAGTAGGGGCGGTTATTCAAATCCCAAGCAATAATATTTGAAGATGTTACGAGATCGTAGGGAGTATATGGAAGCCCTCCTGCAAAACGCCATTTTACACCAATTCCCCAGTTATTTTTAAATTTTTTTGTAGTAGTAATTATAAAGATGTGTCTATTGTCCCATGAAGTAGAGACATATTTATCATCAGAATCTTTAAATTCACTTACTGCAAATGTGTATGATGCTGTAAGATTCCAGTCGCCTTTAAATCTGTTTTGACTTAAAATCTCAAATCCATATGCATGACCTTGTCCCGAACTAATGATTTCTTCATCGCCAAGAACACCGAAATCGACTGGCTTAAATGCGAGGACTAGAGAATCTTTAACCGAAAAAGGATAGTAATCATATATTTTGTAAAAACCTTCGATGCTAATAGCAGATGTATTATTTGGCCTGTAAGCAAAACCACCAATTAAATGGTCTGCTTTAATATACTTTATTTCATTGTTTTTATTTACAAGCTCGTTGTTCTCGTCCCGATAACCAAGACTGGTGTATGAAGGAAGTAAATAATACCTTCCTGTGTTCATATTAATGCTTAATTTTTCCGTAATATCAAATGACGCCGATAGTCGTGGCGATAATTGCTCTAATGGGTTGCTCATTGATTTTGAATATTCGTTCCCATCAATTCTTAAACCTGCAGATAAACTTAGTCTGTTTGAGATTATAGATTTTGAAACTTGTGCAAAAGCTCCATATTTAAACATATCAAAATTTGAATCATAACTTATTTCTTGCCGACCGAAAGGAGTATATATGTTTAAATATGAGTCGTTATAATATCTTGCATACTCAAAATTAATACCGTAATTGATGCGGTAGTTATTATCAGTTTTAAAAAAGTCTTCTATTCTAAATTTATTTTCTGCTTCGAATGAAGAGTAATTATTTAGCAAATTTGTATCATCAATTATATTATCTCTATACTTGTAGTAACGATTATTTAGCATATTGCGACTAGCGACATAAGTTGTATATCCTTTGTCTCTAAATTGTTTATAAACTGCACCCAATGTATATGTCCATTGCTCATACTCTGAAAGATAGCCAAGCAAATATGATTGAAATTCAGTCGGCTCTGATATGTTTCTGTCTAATACATTGATATCGTATGCTCCAAGTCCAATAAATGTTATTTCGCTTCGGTCAGACAATTTGGTTTTTATTTTAAATTGCATATCGTTGAAAGTAGGTAAAAATGGCAAACCAATTAGTTGAAATAAGAAGTTTAAATATGATCTTCGCGCTGATAATATATAAGTTGTATTATCGCTAATTGGTCCATCAATAGTAAACGATAGTTCAGAAGCTCCGAGGCTTCCTCTGAATTTCATTTCTTCCTTATTACCATCAATTTGTTTAAAATTAAAAATTCCGCTCAAGGCGTTACCTCTATTTGCAGGGAAAGCACCTGAATAAAAGTCAACCTCTCTGATAAAGTCTGCATTTAATATGCCGTTTGTTCCTCCACTTGCACCTTGTGTTGCAAAGTGATTAATATTTGGTATTTCAATATCGTCAAGATAAAATTTGCTTTCGTTTGATGCTCCTCCACGTACTATTACATCGTTTCTATTTTGTCCGGGTATAGCAGCAACACCTGGTAAATTTTGAATTACTTTAGAAATGTCTCTATTTGCTCCAGGGGAGTTTTCAATTTCAGATAAGCCAATATTTCTTAACGAGACTGGTGATTCTTCACTTTTTTTGTATGTCTGAGACACAATAGTTACCTCTGATAATGTTAATGCTGCTTCACGCATAGGAATATCAATTGTCGCTACTTTTCCGGAAGTGACTTGAATTTCTTGCGAAACGCGAGTCTCATAGCCCAATGAAGATACCGTTAACCTATAAATTCCCGGTTTTATAGCTGCCATAATAAAATTACCATCAAAATCTGACGTGGCTCCAATTTCAGTTCCTTCAATATATATGTTTGAAAAAGGCAAGGCTTCGTTGTTCAGTTCATTATATACTCTGCCTTTAATTTGCCCTGTCTGTGAGAATGTGTACGCTGACAAAAGGAAGAGTAGTGTGCTTAATATTATTTTCATTTTCAAATACTTTATATTAAATATTATTTCTGCTATATTACAAATTTTATCCTGATTTGTTTAATTTTTAAACAAATTCTTAAATAATTTAATCATTATTTAAAGATTTATAATATTAAATTTATGTTAAAAACGATTTGATATTATAAATAACCGGATATTCATTTAATTTTGTATTATGCAAATACAGGGTTTAATATTGGATAATATAAAGATATCGATAAATTCGATACGGTCAAATATGCTCCGGACAATTTTGACAGTACTGATAATAGCAATAGGTATTATGGCACTTGTGGGGATTCTTACAGCAGTAGATTCTATAAAAAACACTATTAGTTCTGAGTTTCTGAGGATGGGTGCTAATACATTTACTATACGCCAACAGCGAACAGGAAATCATGGAGGAGGAGGAAGGAATGTAGAGAACTCCAGGATTAGTTATGAAGAAGCAATGATGTTTAAGAATAGTTTTGAATTTCCTTCATATATAAGTGTTTCAATAGGCTGTTCATGGACAGCTACTGTTAAATATCGAGACGAAAAGACCGATCCTAATATTGCTGTTATTGGTATAGACGAGACATATTTAATTACCAGTGGGAATGATATTGAACTTGGCCGTAATTTTAGTGCAACAGAGATTACATCGGGGGAGTACGTTATAATAATTGGGAGTGAATTGGCCAAGAATATATTCAATGTGGCTGAAAGTCCTTTGGAAAAGTTTATTTCTGTTGGAAATGTCCGTTATAGAGTTGTTGGAGTGCTTAAAGAAAAAGGCACAAGCTTTTCTGGAGATGGCGACAAAATCTGTTTTATTCCCTTAAACAATGCAAGGCAAAATTTTCCTTCGACTGAAAATAGTTTTCAAATAAGTGTGATGCCTTTTGATGCTATTATGCTAGATTACGCTGTAGGAGAGGCAGAAGGATTATTTAGGAATGTTAGAAAGCTTACGGTTTATGATAAGAATAATTTTGATATTAGAAAAAGTGATAGTCTTGCTAATATGCTTCTTGAAAATATATCTGTAGTAACTATTGGAGCTACAATAATAGGTCTAATTACGTTACTTGGTGCCTCAATAGGTTTAATGAATATAATGCTGGTTTCAGTTTCTGAAAGAACCAGAGAAATAGGTATTCGTAAAGCATTGGGGGCAAAATCTACTACTATTAAGCAACAGTTCCTTTTTGAATCTGTATTTATAGGTCAGCTGGGTGGGTTTTTAGGAATAGTTTTAGGTATTATAGCAGGAAATTTGATTACACTTATAACGGGTGGAGCTTTTATTATCCCTTGGTTGTGGATAATTGTGGGAGTTGTTCTTTGTTTTGTAGTTGGAATAGCTTCAGGATATTTTCCTGCAGTAAAAGCTTCTAAACTCGATCCTATTGAAGCCTTACGGTATGAATAAAAAAATGATGCAATTTTTGTTGCATCATTTTTTTTATTTTTAATTGTTGAAGTTTATAATAGTTTTGGAATAAGATCAACAACTCTATTAGAATAACCCCATTCGTTATCATACCAAGTTAAGGTTTTAAGCATTCTGCCCTTAAGCATTGTGCAACCAGCGTCAAAGATTCCAGAATGAGAATTGTGAATAATATCAACAGATACAATAGGTTCTTCGGTATATTCAAGAATGCCTTTCAGCTTACCTTCTGCAGCAGTTTTTATCACTTTATGAACTTGCTCTATTGTTACATCTGTTTTAAGATTAACAACAAGGTCAACAGATGAACCCGTAGGGGTTGGAACTCTCATAGCCATACCGTCAAGTTTGCCATTAAGTTCAGGAATAACCTTACCAACAGCTTTAGCAGCTCCAGTTGTTGTTGGAATCTGAGATACAGCACAAGAACGAGCTCTTCTTAAATCTTTATGAGGGCCGTCAAGTATTATTTGATCGTTTGTGTATGAATGAATAGTTGTCATAAGACCTGATTCGATTCCAAAATTATCATTTAATATTTTCACAACCGGAGCCATACAGTTAGTAGTACAAGAAGCATTTGATACACATTGTAGATCTGGAGTAATAATTTCTTCGTTAACACCAAGAACTATCATAGCATCAATAGTATCTTTTGCAGGAACAGTAAGAATTACTTTTTTTGCACCATTTTTTAGGTGATCACCATAACCACCTTTTGGACTTTCTTTGCTTGTAAATACCCCTGTTGATTCTATTACAATATCAGGAACAGTTGCCCAAGGAATAAGTGCCGGATTTCTCTCAGCGCTCACTTTAAATTCCTTTCCTTCAACTATTAACGAGGTTTCATTATAACTAATATTTCTATCAAATTTACCCTGTGTGGAATCATATTTTAATAGGTGTGCTAAGGTTTTAGTATCCGTTAGGTCATTAATTCCTACTATTTCGATATTCTCACGGTCAATAGCAATTTTAAATACATTACGCCCGATTCGACCGAATCCATTAATTGCAACTTTAATTTTTGTCAT
This sequence comes from Bacteroidales bacterium, assembly GCA_028697515.1. Classification (GTDB taxonomy): domain Bacteria; phylum Bacteroidota; class Bacteroidia; order Bacteroidales; family ML635J-15; genus Bact-19. Next base: position 13,680 of record JAQVEY010000012.1, read on the forward strand.
GACTTATAATTTTAATTTTATGCAAATTTAAAAAAAAAGCCTCAATAAAATGAGGCTTTAAATCATTTTTAAAAATGTTATTTAACAATAAGTTTTGTTGTTTTTACATCTTGTCCTGCTTTCATTCTAACAATATAAACACCTGCATTCATTGATGAACAGTTGTATTCTTTTGAATGTCTGCCTGAATTTAGGTTTTTATAATTAATTACATCAACGAGTTTACCTTGGATGTCAAAAATTGATATCTGTACGTCTGATTTTTCAGTTAAACTGATATTCAAGTTAGTTGATTCACTTGCAGGGTTTGGGAATACTGATACAGAAGATAGTTTCTGTGTAGTTGTTAAATCAGGTACATTTGTAGGACCAGCAAAATCTTTGCAAACAAATATTCCGCGGCCATGAGTACCTGCATAAATATATCCGTGATTAGTAATTCCTGAATAACCGGATATTTCAGGTATCCAACCATTGCGGAAAATTTGTTGACGGAAATGGTATGTTGGAACATAATCAAATCCGTTTCCATTTTGATCAACCCATACAGGATTTGCATCAGTAATATCATCAGTAGAATAAACGCCGAACTCGGTACCAACAATTACTTTACGAGAATCACTCCATAAAATTACTGCATCATAAGCAGGCATTTGTGGTAAGTTACCCTGTTTAGCAACAAAACTGCCTGAACCACTTGAAATTTCTGAAGCAACATGAGCAGAAGTTGAATAATATACAAAGTTAGTTGAACCGTAATTTCCTAAAGTTAGAACGACGTTACCACCGAATTCAGGATCAACAGCCATACCTGTAATAGTACGACTGCTAAATGAAGCAATTTTTGTTACTGTTAATCCGTATTCTGAATTAATATTATCCATCTGAACACTGGTTCTATTTTCGTTAAAGCCTTTGATTCTATATAAATTCGAATTAGAACCAGTTTCGGTAGCTACATAAAGGATGTCGCCATCGGCAGACCATTCCATACAGTTAACAACATTTCCTGCAATTGATGCAACAGGTACCCAAACTGCTTCTTTTCTCATACTCAATGCATCACGTGTAACCCATACACTACCGTTAAAACCAACAGCAAATTGAGATTGATATGTGTCATGAACCCAAATTGTGTCATCTTCAGCAATATCTTCGTCTAAAGTTACATTGAAATATCTGCCAGTAATATTGCTTTCAACCTCAACTTTTTCTCCAGTTACATAATCGCGAGGTGCTATTTTATAAGTAGAATCAATAGAATTTTCGTCATAGAAGCTTTCCCAGAGCGCAATTGGAGTTATAAAAGAATGTCCTCCTTCAGACTCACCAATTCCTGTAATAGTACTCGTTATTCTCGTGTTGTAGAAACTTACCATATCATCGTTTGCTCCTTTTTCATCACTTCTGAAAAGTTGTCCGTAATAAATTGTAGAGAAAATAATATTTGGATTCAATTGAGATATTTCACTATAGCCACCGTCACCACCGCTTACTTCGTAATATTCATGTGATGTCCCGGTATTTATTGTAATTTCAGGGTTTAATAAGATTGATCCATTATCCTGAGTTCCACCTAAAACTTCGTTTTCGTTTGGACCATGAGCGATACCATAAAATTGAGTAACATTAAAATATTTGTTTTTAGTTTGCCATGTTTGTCCACCATCAGTTGAACGGTGAATGCCTCCATCAGAACCACAGAAGACAATGTCAGGATTTGTTGGATGGAAAACTAAAGCATGTTGATCTGCGTGTACATATTGTAAATCATTTACATCAATGCTCCAATAGGTCAATAAATTCCATCCTTCTGTTTTTCCCCATGACCATAATGAATACTGTCCGCCAAGTATGATACGATCTTCATCATCAGGATATACTGCGATTACATTGTCATATGTACCCTGATTTCCCAAAGGATTAAAGCTTGCTGATCCACCTGGGCCAATAATATACCAATTTTGTCCTTTATCATCGGAACGGTAAACATTTAAAAGACTTCCATCTGAGTTTGTACATTGAGCATATACTATATTTGAATTTGTAGGAGATATAGCAAATTCTGTTCTTGAAGAATTTTGAGGAAGTTCTCCTTCATTTGAACCTGTAATCTTTTCCCATGTTCCATAAGCACCACCTTGATACGAAACATAAGCATTAATACCTATATCTGCGATTAGGAAAGTACCATCTGAACTGATTTTAACATCACCAGCAAATTCAGTTATTGGAAATTCTGCAACATTTAATACTGGGTTAGTCCATGTTTCACCTCCATCATCAGACATTTGAATACCTCTTTTTGTGGCAGCAAATATTTTACCGGCGATTGTAGGATGAGCAACTATTTTATTAACATATACAAATGTGCTTTTACTCTCAGATGTTGACCAAGTAGATTCTATTCTCGAGAATACCTCACCATCAGTAGATTTCCAAATACCAGCACCTTCAAAACCT
>JAQVEY010000326.1 GCA_028697515.1 Bacteroidales bacterium
TACATCATATTCCGTTAAAGGAACCAATCCTTCCAGTAGATATGGAACAGAAGTGATATTATTAATAAAAGTTCCTGCTCCCGGCATAAATCCGGCAAGACCATATTCCAATTTCCAAATAGTTTCTTCATTACCTGGTTCCCAATCTAAGAGAATGGAATTGTATGAGAGTTGAGAATATTCCATATTTATTGGTGGGTAGCAAGTTGGCATTACACAAGAACCAATAAATTCTTTTAGCACCGTTTGATCTGCCAAAAACTCCAGACTACCGTAATTTTGTTGATGAATTAGTACTCCATAGGCATTATAAACTGAAAAAGCACACTCATCGGAGTTGTAACCCTCATCATATACAATTTCAACACTTGCACCTGCACATATGACAAGCTCAAATTCATCACTACTGCCTTCGGGAAGTGCCAATGTATTTGTTAATAAACTATTCTGATAAACACTTATGCTTACATCATCCCAACCATCGCCGTGGTAATCACTTAATACAAAGCTATGAAAACACCCGTTTGGACAAGGATAAGTTTTGCAATAAACAGGACCTGTCCACTCTGAAAATCCATATAAAGATCCACAATATGCTCTTACATAAAAGTCATAAGCAGTATTTGTTGTTAATCCGGTAACAGTTTTTGAATTTGTTAATATTGAGGAGATACTTGTTCCTGTGCCTAAACTAAAACCAACAGGACCATATTCTATTTCGTAAAAAACAGCATCAGTGTCTGTCCATTCAAGTCCGATACTTGTATTACTCGTCGAACTTACTTCAAACTGATCAACTATTGCGCAGGCCACTGGAGTTGAAAAACTTGTCTTTGTTGCATATGGACTTTGAGTTGCACCGCAGTCTGAAATAATATACACATCATATTCGGTATCGGGTTCAAGATTTGTTATTGTAAATGGATTTAAATCAGTAGTGTAATTATCTTCAGTTCCTAATTCAAAACCTGCAGGACCATATTCTATTATCCAAGCTACCTCACCATTTAAAGGAGTCCAGCTAAGAACTGCTGTAAATGGGGTTATATCACTAACTAGAAAATCAATAGGTTCATAGCAATCAGTTGTCGGGCGAATATTTAAATCATCTACATATAAAGAGTTCTGATAAACTGATTTGTAATATATTGCCACATATTTGGTATATGCCGGTATATTGGCAGCGAAGTATTTCCATTCTGTAGAGGAAGCGTCTGTAACATCATCTTGCCAAGCAAACGATCCAATATTATCATTTGTTGATGATGTCCCAATACAAAACCTCTCAGTTCCTGTAATGTCTTTTTTATATCTGAAATTAATCTGCATTTCCTGAGGAAAATCAAATTCACGACTGATAAGATATTGATCGTATGGTGCTCCCATATTAAAACTGCAAAACCTTATAGACCTTTCTCCTGCAATGGATTGTTGTGGGCTGTGGGTTATTAGGTTTCCTGCAGGAGGGGAAGGGTTTGCATATTCTACACTCCAGCAAGGGGCGGGAACTGTTTCAAATTCAAAACTTTCATTATATGGAAAAACATCCACAATATTGCAGTTTGTTGAAAATGAAAATGGCCCAATCCATTCGCTATGTAATGGATTACAGTATGAACGAACATAGAATTCATAATTCATGGAGGCAATTAAATCGGTTAAAGTATAATTGCTTGATGAGGCGTTTGCAATAGCACCACCACCTTGAGTAAAACCTTCTAAGCCGTATTCAATCTGCCAGTGAGTTTCTGAGCCTCCTGCAGTCCAGTCAATTATTGCATACGAGTCTGTGGTTTGAGTAATTATAATATTTTCAGGAGCTAAGCAGGGTTCAGAATCGGAAATACTGACTAAATCGAGGCAAACGCCGAAACCATATCCTGATTTTGCACTGAAACCAATATAGAAATCATCAGATGTTTCTGGAAGGACAATAAAACGTTGTGTCCATGTTTCAACAGGAGAGGTATATGATTCAAGCAAAATCCATTCACCTGTTTCTGAGGTTTTATAATAAACAAATAGTTCATCCTGATCTATATCGAAAGGAACTTGCGCATGCCAAAAACTCAGTAACGGATTATTTAATCCGGTAATGTCAAATTGGGGAGTTACCAATATGGTTTGATCTTCTTCGAAATTTCCTGAAAAGAAATGAGCATTTTTACTTCCTGAATAAGCTGTTTCGGGAAACGAATATGCTCCACCTACATTGGTTGTCCAATCAACAGAAGCACTTATATACTCTTGAGTCCAATCAACAGGAATTGTTACTGATTCAAAATCCTCTGACCAAGGAAAAGTATTTATCTGAGCAAACGAAAAAATACTTATTAGGAAAAATATTTGTGTTATAATAATATGTTTAAGCATATATTTCAATTTAAACATTAAAAATACTCATTTTTTTATTCCTTACATAATTATGACGACAATTTATCCGAAAGGTGTGCATTTGAGTACAAAAAATAAAAATTACTCTAACAATTTATCAATATCGGGTATAAAACTTTTTATTTCTGCAGCAAAAGAGTTAATATCACCGTCAAGATCACCAAATATTTCGCCACCACAAAAATAAGCATACCCATTAAGTACAAGATTTTCTCCCGAATAGACTTTTATATTTCTTGACGTCCCGCCAGTACAGCCTTCAGTGTCTTCAGTTTTCTTTTTGTTTTTAAGCTTATTTTCGCACAAATTATCAGTCAATTTATCAAACTTTTGTTTATCCATCTGATATGTTGTATCAGCTAAAATATTACCGTAAGAATCAACAACTATTTTTATCTCGTCTTTTGTGGCAGTTATTGTATAGCTTCTATGATACTTTGGAGGTACAGATGAATCTCCGTAAGAATATACAATTTTTGTAATTTTATTTTTCGACAATTTTTTTACAGAACAAGATTCTGTAGTAAATAAAATTAATACAGTCAATATTACAGGAAACAAATAACTTATTCTTTTCATAGTTAAAAAATTAAAGATAAGGAGAACAAAGATAATGATTTCTGCTAAATCTCAATGCTTTCAGTAAGATTTTTATTTGTATTTTCAGAACTTTTTTGTCTGATAAAATAAACGTCTATTGCAACAATAATAGCAGCAAAACCCCAGAAAGGAATTGCAGCCTTATCAGTATCGAGAAAATTATTCATAAAGCCATGCAGCAGATATGTTGTGAGACCTGCAATTGTAGATGCAGTAATCACTTTTAATGAATAAGATGGTGCTCGGATATAGTTTTTTACAGCAGTCACAAAAATAACTATTGCCATAAAAATAAAGGACAACATTCCAACCAATCCAGATTCTGAAAGAGCCCCTAAATATTCGCTATGCGCGTTTCCCATATCACCAGCATTTGTGCTTATAATTGTTTTTTCGTATGAAAACTGAAATGGTGCGTATTTAAACTGATATGTCCCCGGACCCCAACCAAATACAGGCTTTTCTTTAAACATTCTTATTGCACAATTCCACCTGTTGATACGCTCTAGATTTGACGCATCTGTAGCTACATTACTTATTGAACGAACATGCTCTTTTAGATTAGTTGATGAATCTTGCTTGTTTCGTTCAAGGGAGAAAAATATTTTATCCTGAAATACGAAAAACAAACCTACAACTATTACAATGGATGTTATGACAATCTTATAATTGATTTTGAATTTAAG
>JAQVEY010000327.1 GCA_028697515.1 Bacteroidales bacterium
GTCCAGTTGTGTCATTTGTTCTTTTATTCTAGCTGAGAAAACTTGAATTTCTTTTCCGAGACGAGTAGGAGAAGCTGGTTGTCCGTGGGTTCGTGCAAGCATCGGGATATCTTTCCATTCGTTACTCAGATTGTCCAATATTTCAACAATTTCAAAAAGAGCAGGAGAGTACACCTCATTCATACAATCTTTTATACTTAATGGTATTGCAGTATTATTTATATCCTGAGAGGTTAAACCAAAGTGTATAAATTCTTTATATACTGATAAATTAAGTTTATCAAATTTCTCTTTTATAAAATACTCAACTGCTTTTACATCGTGATTTGTGATTTTTTCGATATCTTTTATCCTTTGGGCATCTTCTCCATTAAATTCATTGTATATATCTCGTAATAAACCAAAATCAGGTTTAAAAAAATCTTTTAGTTGTGGAAGAGGTATTTCACATAAAGAAATAAAATATTCAATTTCAACTTCAACTCTATATTTTATCAATGCATATTCTGAAAAATAATTACGTAAAACTTCTGTCTTACTTAAATATCTGCCGTCAACCGGACTTAATGCAAATAGATTTTCTGAAATCATAATTACCGGAATTTTTATATGTCAAAGTTATTAAAACTTACTGAATTATCAAATTGCTTACATAAATAATTAAAAAAGAAAAGCTACCCATGTAAGGATAGCTTCTTTTATCAATCGTGTTAAAATTTAATTTCCGACTTTTTTATCATACATTTCAGAATAGACTCCGAATTTTTCTACTATTTCTTCATATAATTCGGTTCTCTGTTTAGACATTGAGAATTGCAGAACTCGCTGATAAGTGTATAGAGAATATTGAAGATCTTGATCACAAGATTTTAATTTTCTTTCATCAAGGCTAAAGAAGAAATCCAGTTCCTGGCATGTAACTTTTACAATCTCCCTTAAAAATTTATCTCCTTTATCAAATTCGCCAACTGCATAATATGCGTTTGCATATTCTATGTCAAATAATCCTGGAATATACATAGCTATAGGCATTACTTCATCACATTTAGCTATTAAGGCTTTGGCTTTTACCGTATCTCCTTCAGCTGCGTATAAAACTGCTAAATCCCTGAAATTGTCACGAATTCTTACTATTCTTGTAGTTCGATTAATAGTATGATCTATTACAATATTAGGATCGTTCATATTGCCCCATCTAAATTTGTTCATTAGGTTATCATAGAGAATATCCTTATCTATACGTCCTTTTGAATTCGATTTGATTGGAACAAGTCTGTAAGAGAAACCTTCATTCTGAAAATAATCATTCAAACCAAGAGTATTTGAGCTTCCAATAGATGTGAAATAAATAGGACGTTCCCAATTATTTGTTCTTATTAGATCAAGGGTCATCATCTCATTTTTCACCAAATAACTGCGATTTAAATCGAATTTTATTAAGGTTTCAATTTTGTCAGCATCTTTTGGTTTAACAGTTCCATTAGCAATTACCGTTGCAGAATCTACTTTCATATAGATTTTGTTACGATGATATGAATAAGTTTTTTCGCCTTGATATGGGAATGAACTGGCTTCATCATCAGCAATATAATTAAGTAAACTGTCAATAGAGATATAACCTTTTTCTTCATTTCTATCATGAGGCACATAGTATAAAACATCTCTTACAGATGGCTCATAATCAGGTCTTTCTAAAGTGAGAGGCATAGGAGCAGCGTCGTAACTTGCATGTTTCATTTGGTCAACATACCAGTCAGATGCAAAATAAGGTAAACAACAAACTTTAACGTCTGGCCTTACACCTTCTACTTCCTGTGCGTACCAAATAGGAAATGTATCATTGTCGCCGTACGTAAATAGTATAGCATTTGGGGCACAAGATATTAGATAGTTATATGCAAAGTCCCTAGCTATAAATCTATTACTTCTGTCATGATCGTCCCAGTTTTCTTTTGCCATAATATATGGGACAGGAGCGCAAATAAGTGTAGCAACTACTGCAGCAATTACAGCGGGTGAAAATTTACGTAAAAGTTCATAAATTCCAATTACACTTAATCCAATCCAAATAGCAAAAGCATAAAATGATCCTGCATAAGCATAATCTCGTTCACGAGGCTGCTGAGGAGTTTGATTAAGATATACAACAATTGCCAAACCCGTCAAAATAAAGAGCAGACTTACTATCCACCAGTCTTTTAAATGTTTAAACAACTGATAACCTAAACCAATAAGTCCAAGTAATAGTGGCAACATATAATATCTGTTATTTGCTTTATTTGCTTTCAAATAATCTGGAAGTTTATCCTGATCACCAAGCCTTTTGTTATCAATAGAACTAATCCCAGAAATCCAGTTGCCGTGTATGACACTTCCACCTCCTTGAATATCATTCTGCCTTCCTGCAAAGTTCCACATAAAATAACGCCAATACATCCAATTTACTTGGTAATTCACAAAGAATTTAATATTATTGCTAAACTTTGGTTTAGTCTGAGATGCTTTAAAACCTCCATAATCCTTATATACTTCTATATGTTGTGGGTCAGGACTGTACATTCTAGGAAAAACGGTACAGTCGTCTTTACTATATACAGTTTTTGGTTTATAACTGACTATCTCATACTTTTTATTACGTTTTACATATACCGGTGTCGTTTTGTCGTATTTCTCAGGTTCTGCATCAAAATAATGTCCATACATTAAAGGTCTGTCTCCGTATTGCTCTCTGTTTAGGTAATATAAAAGATTAAATACATCGTCTGGATTGTTTTGATCCATTGGAGGGTTAGCATTTGATCTTATCACAATAAGTGCATAACTCGAATAACCTATCATTATCATTGTGAATGAAATCATTATTAAGTTGAGCAGAACTTTTTGTTTTTTTACAAGCATAACAACCCCGAATACAAAAGCAGCCAAAAACAGTAAATTCATCAATATATTGCCCGACATAAATGGAGCTCCAATAAGTATCAGCGCAAAAGAGGTAATTATTATGTTCAATATTCTATTTTCCGAATAATGCGTCATATAAACACTAAGTCCTAAAAAACCAAAACAGAGAAAAGCCCATAAAAATAAACCGCTATTGTATGGCATTCCCATAGAATTAACAAAGAATAACTCAAGTTTTGAAGCAATAATAGCAACTCCCGGAATTATTCCCCACATTATCATGGCAACAATGCCTAAAGAAATAGCTATTGTAATGATAAATCCCTTAATATTAGGCGTAAATTTTTTGTAATAAATAACAAAAGCAATAGCAGGAATTGTAAGTAAGTTCAGTAAGTGAACACCTATTGACATACCTACAAGAAGTGAGATAAGTAATATCCATCTCGAAGCTTTAGTATCGTCAGAACTATCACTCCATTTTAGAATTGCCCAAAAAACTATTGCAGTAAAGAATGAGGAAAAAGCATAAACTTCGCCCTCAACTGCAGAGAACCAGAAAGTATCGGAAAATGTATATGCTAAGGCACCAACCATACTTGCACCTATAATAGCAATAGTTTTTCCAATATTATAATTTCCGTCCGGAGCAATCATTCTTTTTGCAAAATATGCTATTGACCAATAAAGAAACAATATAGTAAAGGCACTTACAATACCTGAAAATGCGTTAACCATAAG
>JAQVEY010000013.1 GCA_028697515.1 Bacteroidales bacterium
TCCACCAGAAGAAACACATCTTAATTGAGAAATCTGATCAGCTTTCATTCCATACAAAACATCGGTCATTTTATATTCAATTTCAACTCCTGTAATTTCTGCTCCATCGGGAATTGTTACTGATATCGGTAAAGGACAGGAGGAAGCTCCACTTAAATCATAAAAATTCACATCTGTTTTACCTACACCTGCAGTATAAGTCGCTGTAACTGATTGGGAATGAAGAGTATAAGGAATTGTAGCAAAAGATGAAAGAACTAATAAGAATACTATGTACAGCTTAAAATATTTCATCAATTTGTTATCAAGTTTACAAAAATTAAAGGAATAAGACTAAAAAACGGACATTTTTGTTGCAAATTTCGTGCAATATTTATCTGTTTTAAATAAAATATGCAAAAGCATAATAATTATATCATTATCAAGTTTTAAATTTTTGTAAGTTTGCAAACAAAAATGTATGTATTCTAGTGAGAGAACAATCTGTGCAATATCATCACCCGCAGGAACAGGGGCAATAGCAATTATAAGGCTGAGTGGAGAAAAGGCTATTGAAATAAGCTCAAAAATACTTCAAAATTCTGCTAGATTTATTAAGGCAAAGCCTGGACAATTTGTTTTTAGCAGAATTCTTCAAGAAAATAAGGAAATCCTTGACGAGGTAATGATCGTAAAATTCAAATCACCTCAGTCTTATACAGGTGAAAATATGGTCGAAATTTATTGTCATGGATCAATTTTTATTCAAAATGAAATTATAAATCTGCTTTTAAATCATGGTTTAAGTATAGCAAAACCAGGTGAATTTACAAAAAGAGCATTTCTTAATTGTAAAATGGATTTATCTCAATCAGAGGCAGTTGCAGATATTATCTCAAGTAATAGTTTAGAATCTCACAGACTTGCAATCAATCAAATGAAAGGAAAAGTTTCTTCGGAGATTAATTTCTTAAGAGATAAGATGATTGAGTTAACAGCTTTGATGGAACTTGAGCTTGATTTTGGAGAAGAAGATGTGGAATTTGCGGACAGAAAAAGTATTTTAGAGCTTATTTCTCAGCTTCAAACAAGAATAAATTCATTAATAAGTTCATTCAGATATGGTCATGCGATGAAATCAGGTGTGCCTGTAGTTATTGCAGGAGAACCAAATACAGGAAAATCTACTTTACTAAATTTATTATTAAAGGAAGATAGAGCAATAGTTTCATCATTACCCGGAACTACTCGTGATACAATTGAAGAAGAATTGATTCTTGATGGCATTAAATTCAGACTAATAGATACCGCCGGTATAAGAAAATCTAAAAATAAACTCGAAAATGAAGGAATAAAACGTAGTCAGAATAGTATTAAGAAAGCTCAACTAATACTTTTAGTAATTGATGCTAAGACTACTGATATTCACCTTGTTAAATATTATAATTCATTTAAAGAAAGCTTGTCCAAGAATCAATTTCTTATAACAGTAGTTAATAAAATGGATTTAATTGGTTCTTTAAAAAAAATTAGAATACCCGAATTAGATAACCCAATTTTTATTTCTGCTTTAAAAAATAAAAATATTGAAGCAATTACAAAGAGAATGACAGATTATGTAAAATCTATGCAAACCGGTAGTGATGATGTGATAATTAGTTCTGCCAGACATCTCGAATCACTTCGCTCTACAACAGAGGCATTGAATAGAGCTAAAACAGCACTCAATGATGGATTAAGTGGTGATTTTGTTTCGCAAGATATAAGAGAAGCTATGCATTTTTTAGGAGAAATAACAGGTCAGATTAGTAACGAAGAGGTTCTGGGAGCTATATTTGAGAAGTTTTGCATTGGAAAGTAATCTATAATTATGAATAAAGAGGAAAGAAAAAAACGTTATAATGAATTTTTAAATAATTCAATGAATAACCCGAATATTATTTCCGGAGTTCACAATTATTGCGATAGGTGGTGCGAAAGATGTAAATTTATCAAGCGATGCAGAGTTGGGTTGATGGAATTGGAAAGACTTGATGACGATGACGAAGATGGCTCCGCAATTTGGGAGGAGTTATCTGCAGTTTTTGAGGCAACTATCGAAATGATAACTGAAAAAGCTAAGGAAATGGGTATTGATCTAAATAATATTCCAGAGCTTGAGAAAAAGAAAAGGAAGTTTTCGGAAATAGAGAAAGAGTCTGAAAAATATAGTACAGAAGTTCATAATTGGATAAAAAATAATCATGAAAATTTTCAGCAACAAACATTAGAGATCGTTAAGAAAGAGTTGGCAATCCCCGATTTTAAAGAAGCCTTAGAGGTGATACAATGGTACGAATTCTTTATTCACGTAAAAATAAGGCGTGCTTCTGACGGTTTATATGATACTGAAGAAGATGATAATGAGTTTCGGAAAAATGATAGTGATGGCACAGCAAAAATTGCTATCATTGCTATAAATCGCTCTATCGAAGCATTTACAGTACTTTATCAAAGATTCCCAGAGCATGAAGATAAAATATTGGGATTCTTAAAACAATTATCAAGTATCAAACAAAAAATGTTAGCAACTTTCCCTGATGCTATGGCGTTCAAACGTTCGGGGTTTGATGAGTAAGAAGTGCCTAGAGTGTCTAAAGTACTTAAAGTGCCTAGAGTACTTAGGATACTGGTTAAATCTAAATTGGTTTTATTCTTCTACAGTTTTTTTATACAAACAAATTCCTATTAAGTACTTTAGTGCACTCTAGGCACTCCAAGTACTTTAGGCACTTCTTCAAACATTTTTCCATATTTTTTATTTTCGAATAAATTTTTAATTATTTTTGCATAAAACCAAAACATTGATCAATTACACCAAATATTACAATTCAGAGAATTCCGAATGGGTAACTTTTATCCATGGAGCAGGTGGTAGCAGTACTATATGGTATAAGCAGATTAAAGCTTTTAGTAAAAGATACAACGTTTTGATGATTGATTTGCGTGGTCATGGTAATTCTGCTAATCTTGGTTTGAATGATTTGATAAAGAAATATACTTTTCCTTTGATTGCAAAAGATGTTTTGGAAGTCCTTGATTATGAGCATATTGAAAGAACTCATTTTGCAGGAGTTTCTCTTGGTACGATTATAATCAGACAAATTGCTGAAGAACATCCAGAAAGGGTTGCTTCAATGATTCTAAGCGGTGCTATCCTAAAATTGAATGTAAGATCTCAGATTTTAATGAAATTAGGCGTTCTGTTCAAATCGCTGGTTCCGTATCTCTTGCTGTATGATTTTTTTGCTTTTATTATTATACCAAATCATAAAAAATCTCGAAATCTTTTTATGAGAGAAGCAAAAAAGATTTATCGTACAGAATTTTTAAGATGGTTTAAATTAACGGCTGATATTAATCCGTTGCTAAGGTTGTTCCGCAACAAGGAATTACCTATTCCTACACTGTATATTATGGGCGAAGAAGATTATATGTTTTTACCGACCATAAAAGATATTATAAAAAAACACGTTAATTACTCAAAACTAATTATTGTCCCATCATGCGGACATGTTGTAAATGTGGACAAACCGGAAGTTTTTAATGCCGAAACTTTTAATTTCATTGATTCAGTTGCTAAAGAAATATAGCAGCAGACTACAAAAATCATAAACTTTATTACTTCTTCTATATTTCAATGATTTGGAATATAGTATCTTAAAGATTTTTGTTGATAAGTTTTTATCTTATCAGATTCAAAATTCTGTTTATTTTTCTAATTTTACTACCTATAAAATCAATTGTTGCATTACATAAAATTAAAAATAACACCATGGCAAAAAAAATCATTAATCAGAAACTCGACCCGAAAAGTTTAGATGCTCACGTTTTAAATGTGCTGACAGGTCAAAGAAGATTCGAAAATGTATTCCAATCAGTTTCAAGAATGATTCTTGACAAAAAAGGCGGAATAGAAAAAGTAAATGTTAACGGACGTACAACTTATGATTTTAAAGTTTTCCGTGAAGGTAAAAAACATATAATAGGAATGTATGACGAAATTAACAGCTTTGTTTCCTATGTTAAGGATGCTGCTGAAAACGGCTCATCGAAAGAAATGGCTTTTGTTCTGATAGGCGAGCCCGGAAATGGAAAAACATTTTTTGTTGATCATTTAAGTGAGTTATATAGGAATTTTATTTCTAAGCCTGAAAATCGCAGATATACTTTTAAGTTTATAAATCTAGATAAAATCGGTGGCTATGGTAAAATTACCTCCACTGAAAGTCAGACTTTTGAAGACCCTATGGTGCTCGCAATGAATTTGTATGAGGAAAAACAGGAGAATATTGACAATCTGAAAACTTTTGGCTTTACAGATGCTAAAATTAAAGAATTGTATGCTAGTTACAGGCCTTTGGGCTCATGCTCTTATTATATTTTATCTCAGATTAAAGAATTCTGTAATGATGATATTGCTAAAGTCAAGGAATTTATTGAAGTATTTCCGGTCCCTGTTAGTGAATCGCGTGGTACAATAACAGGAAAATATGCTGCCAAGGATAAAATTACATCTTCAGCGACCGACCTGATAGGAGAAGAGTCTATAACTCGTTTGCTTCATATCTCTAACACAGACAATCCTTACAGATTTGATCTGAGAAGAGGAGCTTTGGCCCGTGTTGCAGGAGGAGGTATCCATTTTGCAGACGAAATATTTAAGAATAAAAAAGACCTTGTGCAGGTTTATCTCGGCGTAATTCAGAACAGAACTATCGAAATGGAGGGATATAAATGGCCTCTTGATACACTAATTATTGCTACAAGTAATAATGCTGAATTCTCAAGATTTCTTGAAGAAAAGGAACAAGCTCCGATTATTGACCGTTGCAGACTAACATATATGTCGCATAATACTAATTATAAGCTTCAGCAGGAACTTACAAATTATGCTGTCGGTGGCTTTAATAAAACTACCTTCGCGAACGAGAAGCTTCATATTGATCCTAATCTAAATTATGCAATATCGGTTGCTTTTGTGCTTTCCAGAATGCCAGGAAGCGATAAACTGACTCCGGTAGAAATGATGAAACTATCTGCTGGTGAGATCGCTGGTGAAAAAAGTATTAAAACTCTTGGGGAAGTTATTAGCGAACTTAATACCGATCCTGATGTTACTAAACGTTTCGGACAGAAAGGTCTCGGTCATAGAAATTTAGGACGTTCATTACAAATTTTGCTTGAGCAAAGCACTACTCAGGAAGGTAAATGTATGTATGCAGGTGATATTTTCAAATCTATCGAGGCTGTGATACTTGATTATGTACAAGAACCAAATGACAGAATTAAATATTTCAATGATTTAAAAATTGCTCGTGAACTTTATCGTAAAAACGTAATGACAACTATCTTCAATGCTTATATGGATGAACCTAATGCCATTGAAAAAGATGTACTAAATTATGTAAATATGATAATCGGTATTGATGCCAAAAATCTCGGTGCAGATAAAATATGGACATATCGCGATCCACAGACAGGTAAACTGGTTCCAATTAAGATAGACGAAACCTTTGTAAATAGTGTAGAGGAACGCCTTGGGCTTAAAAACACAGAGCAAAAGCAAAGTTTCCGTACAACTATTTCTAAAATCTACGGTCAAAAAATGAATAATGATCCCGGATATAATTTTATGGATAATAACGAATTGGTTAAAGCTGTTACTGACGTACGCCTAAAATCTGACATTTCTGGTACAGGCAGCCTTATCGGAGCTTTATCAAACCGTACGAATGAAGAAAATATGAAATTATATAATCGAATGATTAATACTATGATAAATAAACTCGGTTATTGTGAAACATGTGCTCAAAAAACAATTGAATATTTCTGCACTCACGATGATAGTAATTAATATTTGCTTTTGATATATAAAGACGGTTTGAAGTGTTTTCAAGGCATATTAGCAGATTTTAGATTAAAATATTAAAATGAAAAAGAAAACGACAAAGCAAAATATTGATATAAGTAAACTCAGTCAGAGCAGTCAGGATTTGATTAACAAAGAAATAAGTTTTTCAAAGACTTTAAGCCATCGTTCTGTAAATACAAAAAAGAAAAATGATTTAATTGTAAATGGCTTATATGAGATAAATGACCGAGACCTGTTTATTTCTTTAAATAAAGAGGATTTTAAGGTCAATCTGTTTACAATTGAGGAATTACTAGCAAAAGATAAACAACGCGAAGAAGACGGCTTTCCTCGTCGTATTAGACTGGGGAAATATATAAAGCCGATTAAGGGTAGTCAAGAAAAAATTGTTGTTGTTCCAACCACTACTGAGCCAAAGTTTTATCATGATGACAGTATTACCGAAGATGGAGAAGAAAATACAGGTGGAAGTGGTGATGGTGAAGAAGGAGAAGTTATCGGAGAGCAGCAGGCTGAACCACAAGAGGGTGAAGGTGAAGGACAAGGAGCCGGACAGGGTGAAGGCTCTGACCATGATCTTATTGAAGATGCTTTTGATTTGGGAAAAGTAATAACTAAGAAATTTGAACTGCCTAATCTTAAACCCAAAGGTAAAAAGCTGTCAACGAACAAATATGTTTATGATTTGACTGATATAAATCGTGGATTCGGACAATATCTGGACAAAAAAGCTACGATAAAAAGGATTATCGAAACAAACATAATGCTTGATAAACTGACTCCTGGCAATGAAATTTCTCCGCAAGACTTAATAATAAATCCGCAGGATCAGATATTTAGAATTCTTTCCAAAGAGAAAGATTTTGAAGCTCAGGCAACTGTTTTCTTTGTGCGTGATTATTCAGGTTCTATGATGGGCGAACCTACCGAAGCTATTGTAATGCAACATTTATTTATTTACAGTTGGTTAATGTATCAGTATCAAAATCAAGTTAATGTAAGATTTATTCTGCATGACAGTGATGCTAAAGAAGTTCCAGATTTTTACACATACTATAAATCAAATGTTGCAGGAGGTACAAATGTTTTTCCTGCATACGAACTTGTGGCTGATATTATTGAGAAAGAACAATTATACAGAGATAATAATATTTATATCTTCCATGGAACTGATGGTGATGACTGGGATGAAGACGGAGAAAAAGCTATTTCGGCAGTTCGAAGATTTTTGCCTTATATCAGCAGAATGGGTATAACTGTAGCGAAAAACTCATGGGGCAGCGAAGACAGAGATACAACAGTAGAGAAATATTTTGAAAGTTCAGGATTGTTGAAGGAAAAACATGATTTGATAAGAATGGATGGATTTGCTGCTTCGCAAGGGACAGAAGATAGAATTATTGAAGGAATAAAGAAGCTAACGAGTTAGAGATTGAAGCTCCCACGCGAATAATTCGCGCGGGAGCTTCAATCTCTAACTCTCGCACGGGAGTTACAACACTCCCGCGCGAGTAACTCGCGTGGGAGTGTTTAAGACGGAAGTGTTTGAGTTTAAATTTTTGAAAAATTATTTTTATGCAATTAATTGATCAAAATACAAAAAAGATAATGGAGGGATGCAAGGAAAGAGCTCGTAGCTTTGGACTTGATGTTCCCAATGAAACTCTTGAGTATATTGTTACTAATCGTGATATGATAAATCTGTCGCCAAAAGTGATGATTCCTACTCTTTACAATTACTGGGTAAATGATGTCGAAGTGCTTAAAGAAAGCGGAAGATATAAATTATATCCTTCAAACCCTTATGAAACGGTAATAAATACAAGACCACCGATTTCGTTTTACAACGATAATAATCCCGATTGGTTGAATATTATGATTTTTTATCATGTAATTGCCCATATTGATTTTTTTAGAAACAATATCCTTTTTCAAAACACATGGAATGACGATTTTGTAGGAAAAGCTCTGGCAGACAAACGACTAATAGAATCATTTAGGTCGAGATACGGAAGATGGGTTGATTATGTTATTGAATTTGCCAGAAGTATCGACAATATCACAGGCTATTTTAAAAGTCTCCCTAAATTAAATCTCCACAAAGAACAGGAGCCCGGAGAAAAAATGGAATATTTTATCAATATTTTCCTTCCCGATGTTGTTAAAGCAACTGAAGTTGAGGTAATTAAGTACATCGAAAAATATAATTTGCTTGTAGAATCGGATAAAGATAATGCTGACAGGCTATTTTTTGCAGATATTAAACTTCGTTTTCCGGAGTTTGACGCTATGTTCGAGAATAATTATGTTGATTCAAAGGCTGAAGAAGACATTATGGAATTCATTTCTGAATATTCTCCTTTTCTAAATAAAAAAGAAAACCAATGGATGAAATCTGTTTTGTCAATAGTGCGTGAAACATCTTTGTATTTTGCCCCACAAATGCGTACTAAAATTATGAACGAGGGATGGGCCTCATACTGGCACGATAAACTCTTTATCAGTGATGATAGGATTAAAGGTTTTGAAACACAATACGCTAAAATAAATTCAGGTGTAACATCAATTAGTCGGGTAGGATTAAATCCATATGCCATTGGACTAAGAATGTTTTACTTTATTGAAGAAATGGCAGATAAAGGAAAGTTTTATTATGATTTTCAAAAATTAACAGATAGAGATAAAAGATCTGAATACAATAAAAACATCGGAAAGGGTATGCAAACCATTTTCGAAATAAGAAAAAACTTTACCGATTTTAACTTTATCAATATTTTTACTAGTCAGGATTTCGTTGATCGCTACAATCTTTTTGTGGTAGGAAAACGTCTTGATGAAGAAAGAGGAGTTTATCAATATTATGTCAAAAGCCGAAAAGCCGAAGAATACAAACAAATGTTGATAGATTCAATGACTCATCCTCCAGTAATAAAAGTCAATCATGACAAAACAAACGATGAGAATCTCTATCTGGTTCATGAATTTGAAGGAAAGCAACTTTACAAACCATATATTGCAGATACATTGATAGGACTTGAATTTTTATGGGGAGATCAGGTAGTTCTCGAAACTACTGAAATCAGAATAGATAAGGAAAATTCTGATGAGAATGAAACAAAATTTGTTTACGATAAGGTTCTTTATTCTGTAAAAGACAGAAAAGTAACAAAGACTAAACTATAGGATATGTCTAATAAAAATACAAACAACAATTCCGCTGACGATTTACACAAAAAAGCAGCAAAACTTGAAAAGACGTTAAAGAATTTGTCTCAAGAATTGAAAATCAATGATCTTTATGATAAAATAAATTTTGACGATTTTCTTTACTTGGCTTCTCGCAAACCTGAACTTGTTTTTAGGGATATTTTCAAGTTTTTCCATGATATGATACATTTCTATGTGCCTGAAGGAAGAGACGATTATAAAGTAACTGATGACTCGGTTGGATTTGTAGATTATGATTTTACCAAACTATTTGTCGAAAACTGTGATGATCCTTTTTTTGCAGACAGATTATTTGCCAATAGATTTATAAACCTAGTTAATAGTTTTGGCAGTGGTTTGCAAAATAACAAAATTATTCTTTTCGAAGGACCTCCCGGTAGCGGTAAGTCAACATTTCTGAATAACCTTTTAAATAAACTTGAAGCATACTCCAATTTGCCCGAAGGCGTGATGTACAAAACATATTGGAGAATAAATCTTAATAGTTTAAAAAAGAAATCAGGCATTGAGAATATCCTGAAATATGGAGCCGAGGAGCATTCTGATATTAACTTGTCGAGTCAACATGGGAATTTTATTGAAATTTCATGTCCCTGTAATGACCATCCGATATTGCAAATACCGAAAAAATATAGATATAAACTTATCGAGGACCTTATAGAGGATGAAAAAATAAAAGATAAAATCTTAAATTCCAAAGAGTATTACTGGATTTATAAAGAAAGTCCATGTCATATCTGTAATTCGATTTTTCATACTTTGATGGACGATTATGGCGACCCGATGATGGTGCTTAAAACCATTTATGCAAAGAGGATGACTTTTAAAAGACAATTCGGAAAAGGTATTTCGGTGTTTAATCCCGGTGATGAATTGTTTATGAAACCTATTACTGATGTAACAGTTCAAAAACTCATCAATACAACTTTCCAGAACGAAGATATAAGATATATATTCTCAAATCTTGCATATACAAATAATGGAGTATATGCTTTAATGGACATTAAAGAGAATAATATACGCCGTTTGACCGATCTTCATGGTATTATTTCTGATGGGATACATAAAGTAGAACATGTAGAAGAAAATATAAAATCCATTTTTCTTGGATTGGTAAATCCTGAAGATAAAAAGAATTACGAAAATGTTAAGTCATTTCAGGATAGAATTCTGCATGTTAATATTCCGTATATTCTTGATTTTGAAGCAGAAGTAAATGTTTATAAGAATAAGTTTGACCAAATAGATGAACTTTTCCTTCCTCGCGTTTTGCAAAATTTTGCCAAGATTATTATTTCGTCAAGAATGAAAACAGATTCGACTGTAATAAAAAATTGGCTTAAAGACGCTTATAAATACAAACAATACAACGACGAGAGTTTTTTACTTCTAAAGATGCAGTTGTATAAAGGAATTGTCCCCGATTGGTTAAGCGAAGAAGATGTGAAAAGTTTTACTAAACAGGTTCGTAGATCACTTTTGGCAGAATCTGAAAATGAAGGTGTAAGTGGTATAAGCGGTAGGAATTCTATAAATATTTTTAATCGTCTTATATCAAAATATTGTGATTCTGACAATCTTATAACAATGCTTGATGTTATTAGCTTTTTTAAAGATGATGCTGAATTATTATCTCAAATACCATCAGGTTTTATTGATTCATTAGAAAATTTATACGATTACGAAGTTTTGCAACATATAAAAGAATCTATTTATTATTACAGTAAAAAGCAGATAGTCAAAGAAATTTTGGATTATTTGTTCGCACTAAATTATGATGTGGGGGCTACCGAAATAAATTTCTATACTAAGCAAAAAATAGAGATAACAGAAGAACTTTATAAAAATTTTGAAGCTACAATACTTGGAATCGATTCAGACTCTAATAAAAGACTCGAATTCAGGCAAGATATGCTGAAAGAATTTATTACCAGTACTCTGGCAAATGAAATCAAATTAAAAGGAGTTAAAATTGAGCAAACACAACAATTCTTGAAGCTTTTGGATAAATATGCCCGCAGTATTAAAGAAAATGCTTTGGCTCCATATATAGAAAGTGATAATTTTAGAAGAGCAATTCTTGATTATGGAACAGTTTCATTTACAAATTATCCCGAAAAATTAAAAAGTGATGTAACAAGACTGGTTAATAATCTTATGAGATCTTATAATTATACTGAAACAGGAGCAAAGCAAGTGTGTGTATATGCGATTGACAAAAAAATCTGGGAAAAATTTGGCAGATAATTTTATTTTCGAACACTTATTTGTTTAGTATGGTTAATAATTTTAATCTCCGATTTTAGTAATCTGTAAACAGTAATCAGTAATCAGAAAAAATCACCAATCACTGATTACTGATAACTGATAACCGATTACAGTTTAAAGATAAGTTAATAAAGAACAGAATAAATTAAAATATGGATAAAATAATAGAATTAGTAATAAATTCAACAGGAATATCACCAAAACAAGTTTTAAATACAGTTGAATTACTAACAACAGGCTCAACAATTCCTTTTATTTCAAGATATCGTAAAGAACGCACAGGTGGTCTGGATGAAGTGGAAGTTGAAAAAATTCAGAAACAACATTTATATTTTACTGAACTATCTGTTAGGAAGGATAGCATTCTTGCGACAATTGAAAAACAAGGTTTGTTAACTGATGATTTGCGTAAACAAATTGAAGCGACCTGGGATGCTAATGTACTTGAAGATATTTATCTGCCATATAAACCCAAAAGGAAAACCCGTGCTTCTGTTGCAAAGGAAAAAGGACTGGAACCTTTGGCAGAGATAATTTTCAAACAACAGAATATAGATATTGATAAACTTGCATCTTCATTTCTGAACGAAAATGTAAAAACAATAGAAGAAGCACTAGAAGGGGCTTGTGATATTATTGCTGAACAAATTAGTGAAAATAAGCAAGCCAGAGAACGAATTAGAAAATTGTTTACCGATGATGCTGTTGTAAGCTCAAAAGTTGTTAAATCGAAAACTGAAGAAGCTGAAAAATACCGTGATTACTTCGAGTTCTCACAAAAATTAGCATCTTGTCCTTCTCACAGAATTCTTGCAATCAGACGCGGTGAAAAAGAAGGTTTTCTAAGAGCAGATATTTCGCCCGATGAAGAAAAAGCTATTAAATTATTGAAATATTTGTTTATCAAAGCACAGACAAATTGTTCTAAATTGGTAGAAAAAGCCATGGAAGATTCTTATTCCCGGTTATTAAAACCGAGCATAGAAACTGAATTTGCCTCAGATAGCAAATTAAAAGCTGATATTTCGGCAATTGAGGTATTTACAACAAATTTAAAGCAATTGCTTTTAGCACCACCACTGGGTAAAAAACGTATTCTTGGAATAGATCCGGGTTATCGCACAGGTTGTAAAGTGGTTTGCATTGACGAGCAGGGAAATCTTTTGCATAACGAAACCATATATCCTCACAAGCCACAGGAAGAAACGGCTATTGCAATGAAAAAACTCAGTTCTTTGGTCGGCTCTTATAAAATTGATGCAATTGCAATCGGAAATGGAACCGCAAGTCGTGAAACAGAAAGTTTTGTAAAGAGAATATCTTTTGACCGTGAGATAAGAGTATATGTTGTAAGCGAAGACGGAGCTTCAATTTATTCGGCTTCTGCAGTTGCCAGAGAAGAATTTCCTCAATATGATGTTACCGTTCGTGGAGCGGTTTCAATTGCCCGCAGACTAATGGATCCATTGGCAGAACTAGTTAAAATTGACCCTAAATCAATAGGTGTAGGGCAATACCAACATGATGTAGATCAAAAGCTGCTTAAAGAAAGCCTTGACAGAGTTGTTGAATCGGCTGTGAATAGCGTAGGAGTAAATCTGAACACTTCGAGCAAGCATTTGCTGACTTATGTTTCGGGGCTTGGACCTGTTTTGGCTCAAAATATTGTTGACTACAGAAAAGAAAACGGAGCATTTGCATCACGTAAAGAACTTTTAAAGGTTACACGTCTTGGCGAAAAGGCTTTTGAGCAGTGTGCAGGTTTTTTACGCATAACGGATGCTGAAAATCCTCTTGACAATACCGCAGTTCACCCCGAATCATATCATATTGTTGCAAAAATGGCAAAAGATATGAAGAAAAGTATTGCCGAATTGATTGCTGAACCTTCTTTATTAAAGGAGATTGATTTGTCGCGTTATATTAGCGGTGATATTGGTTTGCCCAGCCTCGAAGATATTATCAAAGAACTCGAAAAGCCCGGTCGAGATCCACGTAAAGGCATAAAAATAATGGAATTTGATAAATCTATTTACAAGATTGAAGACCTGCAAGTTGGTATGGTATTACCCGGCATTATTACCAATATAACCAATTTTGGAGCTTTTGTTGATGTTGGCATAAAAGAAAATGGATTAGTACATATTTCGCAAATAACAAACAGATTTATTTCCAATCCAAACGAAGTGCTAAAGCTACACCAGCATGTAAAAGTAAAAATTACCGAAGTTGATATTGCCAGAAAAAGAATTCAGCTAAGTATGAAGGAAGTGGAACAGGGGTGAGCTTCTATTCACCTTGTTTCATATTTAGAAAATCTTCTCGAATTTCTGCTAAAATTTTACCATTTTTATTTTCCCAACTGGTCCAGCCATTAACTGTTTTTCTATCACTACCTGCATCTTGTATTCATGCAAGTGCTGCGTAGTATTTTCCAACCTCGCTTATACTTTTTATATTCAATGATAATTTTTAAAAATACATTTTTATATCTGATGGAACCTGCTCCATTCAACAGTTTCTCTTCGATTATTTCTAAATTCTATCAAAATTTTAAAACAAATCTTTCATTGTCATTGCCTCTTCTTGTTCAGATTCATAATCATTAGTTTACTGGCTATTTTTCAGTTTTATAAATTTGAGATTAGTTATTGTATTATTCTCTCTAATTATAATAAAGTATAATCCGTTGTTAAGACTAGATAAGTCTATTCTTATTTCTTTGCCTACTGATTCTGTTTCTAAAACCACATTACCTTTAATATCCATAATATTAAAGAATCTATGTGATTCATAATCAAATTTAAGTTGAATAAATGTCTCTGAGGGATTAGGAAATATCTCAATACTATTTTGCCTATATAACACATTATCAGAATCATCAATAAGAGTCAAACTATCAATCTTACCTAGCAACATGAATTGCGGTTCAAAATCATAAGTATTGTTCTCATAAGAATAACCAGCAATGTATATATTACCCAAATCATCAAATACTATGTCATTTGCAGATGACCATCCTGGTACAATATATTGACCAGCTTCAATAAATGAACCATCGTTTTCGTATTTTGCATAAAATAAATCATGCTCACTTTCTCCACATGAATTAAGAATTGTTGATCCAAAATCTATTTCTTCTAAAAAATGACCCGCAATAGTTATAGTATCATTTTTAATACAGATTGTGTTTCCGAAATTATCATGATGTTCAGTACTATTATGCCAATTTCCGTTCCCAATTTGATTAAACCATATTAACGAGCCAGAAGTGTCCATTTTACATATAAATGCATCATACCATGAAGTATCAACAACCGTTTCATTACCAATGTATAGATTATCACCAGCTATATGTCCTGTGATATAAAGATAATTATTACTATAAGATAAGTCATATGGCTGAATAACTTTTCCTGATGGACCTCCAGTAATGTGCCATAAGTAATTACCATTATTATCATATTTTATCATAAATAAGTTGTTATGTACTTCTATGTTATCTTCAATTATACATATTCCAAAATGTTGTAATGCTATTAAATAAATATTATCTAAATTATCTTTTGATAATGCAAGGCTTCTTGCATTATAATAATTTTTATACCACTTAATTTTATCTTGTAGATTATACTTTATTAAAAACATATGTTCATTATATACATATACACTATCATATAACAGCCAATGATCCCAATATCCAGTTGATAGTAGTGTGTCACTTTCTAAAATTAGTTCTCCTTTATACCCTCCAGTAATATATAGATTTTCGTTATCAGTAAAAAGTTCCTCTGTTGACACGAGTCCTTTTCCGGAAAATTTATCTATTCCATAAATTTTATCATTTTTCAATTCACCAATAAATACATCATTCAAACTGTCTGCTATATAAACATCATTTTCAAGAAATAATGTATCACTAAATACTCCAAGTATAAATATTCTATTATTTGATAGTGATATGTCAGAAATATAATCATCTAATTCTCCTCCTCCATGAAATACCCAAATATTGTTACCTAAAGAGTCATATTTTGCTAATAATAGGTCTTTATTTCCATTACTGTTTATTATATTTTCATCTATGCATATTGTGTTTTCAAAGAAACCACCTACTATTATATTACTATTCGAGTCTATGACCATACATTTTAATTCATTAACCCCCTCTTGACCAATTAATTTTAGCCATTCAAAACTAATATTTTGGCAAAACGAAATCTTAAAACACAAACACATTAATATAATTAATTTATACTTTTTCATGTCTAATATGCTATTTTCTTATTTTATTTTGTCCAGACTAGTAATACAAATTTGATTTAAATACATTTATTATTATTTTAGTAATTTTCAATATATATTTTATTAATCGCAATTAATTCATATTTTACTCATTATTTCTATCCATACCAATTTTAACTCCTGACTGTAAAAATATGTATAATATTTTATAAATGCAAGGTAGGGGGGATA